>JAAYYI010000026.1 GCA_012515445.1 Candidatus Bathyarchaeota archaeon
AACCTGAAGGGTACATACTGGGAGTACCCTGAAGCTTCAGGCCAAAAATATTACTACTGCGAAACAACTGGCGATGGATTCAAAATTGGGCAGATCCCAGACACTTATAGCGGCGCAAGCGCCTACATTTACCAGATAGACGAAAGCAACCAATATGTGCCCTCTGTAATGGTGTATGCCCCCACGACTGCTCCGACCCCGACCAAGATGCCTCTGATAGGTTCAACCACGCCTGTTCCGACAGTTAATCCCGACAACCAGGATCCTACAACCCAAACTCCTAGACCCTTATCGTTCAATTTAGTTGAGGAAAACCCACTTCTGTTCATAACAATTATACTTGCCATCGTATTTTCGATTGCATTGGTGATTTGGTCAGCGAGAAGACCCCGATTCATCAACACAATAATCTCTGACTCACCGCCGTCTCCTCCAGCAATGTCCGAAGTTTCAACGCAAACAGAGGCTATGGCTGATAAGTACTGCATCTTCTGCGGCTCCCCAAACAGAGACTGCGCGGTTTACTGCGAGAGATGCGGAAAACAAATCGCTTAAGCTACTTGGGCAAAGGCGGCTTCTGCGAATAATTCTATTTTACGGCTGACCTGAATGTAGATTGCGGCTTCTATAACTATGATTATTGATAGGAACACCGAGAGGCCCCAAGTGAGGTTAACAAAGGCTTCTCCTGCGCTGAACCTAACGGTATCCCCCGCGGTTATCAGCCACGCCCAGAAACCCGGTCCGCCCGTAGTCATGAACTCTGATAAGTCGAGTGCCATCCAAACGCATAAGCCGATGAGTGCAGCCGCTAAGATGCAGCCGATTATGGTGACGTTTTTCCAGTCAGACGCCACCTTAGAGCTGTAAATTACATTGGTTTTTTGGTCTGCCCCCTCAAAAGTCGCCGTTACGGTTTTCTTGGCGGTTTTAGGCGAGATTCCCCAAAGCGAACCCTGCTTAACCACAAGCTGCCTGTTCTTCTCTTCAGAAATTACGGCGCAGCCCTCTTTGATTAATGCTTCTTTAGTTTTAGTGTACGCTTCCTCGATTCCAAGATATAGGGTTACTTGCGGCAAATGAGTTCACACAAATATGCTGCTGGGGGTTTATTTGTCTAACCTGTTGCGATAGTTCGGTTTACCCTTTAAGCCTCTGATCGGCTGTGGGCTGTTGCGTTGGCGCTCAAGGTTCTTGATTCTTGCGTAGAGCTGGGCTGCTTTAGTTTTAGACGGAATCTTGGAACGCAGAGGTCTAACGGGTACGGGCGTGAAGGGCTGAGTGATTTCAAGCGACTTCTTCTTGGGCTTTCTGGGCAGCTTGCGCACTTTTTTGAAGGTGACGGTGCCCTCTTTAAAGTTGACGTCCTGTACTTCCCAGCCAGCGTTCAGCCAAGCCTTCGCGTGAATGCTAGTCGAGGTGTTGCTCCACCAGAGTGGGTCACGGTAAGCCGCCATCGGGAGGTTGGTGCCGATTAAGCCGTCGATTCGGGCGAATTTGAGTGTAACGAGGTCGGTGAATGCTGCGCGGAACTTCAGGTGACTCTCCAAGCCGATATAGGGTGAGATGGATTTGGGTGAGACGATTTTTCTGGCGCAGTGAAGGCAGAGCATGGCGTTGGGGTCGCCGGTGGCTACGTCGGGTGTCATGCAGCTTTTGCAGAAGAGTTTTTTGCAGCGTTGGCACTGCCGCATGTAGGTGGTTCGCATGACTCTGCCGCAGATGCCGCATTCATCCTTCATTCTGATTCACCGATAAAGCAGTTTTCTTGATTATACGTTGATTATTTCTCTTGGGATATTAATTTTCAGTCGGCACTGACGGGTTTTGGCCTGTGTTGCGGTGCAGCAGGTTGGTTTCGATTTCGCGCCAAATTAGCCTTAGTAGTTCTCTTGCTTGAGTATCAATGGCTAGCAGTATCGCTATGTAGAGGCCGAAGCCAGCGAGGGTTTTCGTTATCGTCGCCATCAGCGTCGTAGTAGTCGGGGCTAGCACGAGTGCGGCGCCCATTATGAACGCGGCGGAGATGTATTTGGCGATGCTTCTCCAAGCGATTGGGACATGTATGCTACGCCTTGACTTTGCCGCCAGCGCGATGAAGGTGCCGAGGTGAACCAGTATTAACACTGCGACAACCGCTACTGAAGTCGTAACAGGGCTGCCGACGCTGAGCTGGGTGAGTACCAAGTAGACGGCTGGCAAAGCAACAGCGGACTGGACGTAGGGTATGCTGAATAACTTGAAAATCCTGCTCTTAACAAGACGTTTAAAGTGGATTTCTCCGGCGGCGTCAAAATTTTCCGTACCCATAAGGATCGAGGAGTAAAACGTGATTAACATCGTGATCAGGGTGTCAACTGTGAGGGCGATTAGGACTGGCCAGCCGTCGGCGTAGGTTACGTTTAGCACTGTTAAGAACGAAGAGGCCATAGTCATCACTATGGTCGCCAGCGGAATCGCCAGCATCATCACGGTCTTGAATGAGAGTTTAATGTCGTCTTTTGAGCATGAATTCGCCAGCAGCTTAGGATACAGTGCGATCGATATTGACGAAGCATAGCTGACGATGGTGGTGAAGCTGAGAGCGTTCTGGTAGTATGCTCTTGCTTCCGACCCGCCATAGAGGTAGAGCAGAATTAAAAACGAAGCGAGTATTTGGGTGCCTAGTACGTTGTAGAGCAAAACGGGGCTGCCTTTAATCCACTGTTTAAAGTAGCGCCAATCAATCTTCTCCTTGAAGTAGTGCCGCAGCTTGTAAACGTAGTAGAACACTTGAGTGGTTGGCGCTATAACTAACGCTAAAATCGCGCCGAGAAAGATTTGCCCCAACCCCAAGATGACGATTAAGGCAACCGCTACTTTGACGACTTCTTGAATTATGAAACCGTAGCCAGTCGCGTGGGGCTTTGTAGCTGTTAAGGCGGCTTCGAAGACCGTAACCATATAGTGAGCCAAAAGGTAGAAGCCTGCGATTAGGTAAATTGGGAGGTACTGGCTTGTTCCAATCGCGTAGGAAACAGCAGTTATTATTGGCAGATAGGTAACTGTGGCTATAACGGCGAGGGTAAGCTGGCTTACGGTGCTGGTTATGACTGTGCCTTTGATGTCTCTGGCGATGAAGCGTGTTACCCAGAAGGGGAGGATGCCGCTGGCGATGATGAAGTAGGGTGTGTAGTCAAAGATGTTTGTCCAGTCGCCGAATTCCGTCTGGGTCATGCTGCGTGTTAGAAGCAGGGTAAAGATGAGGCCTGTAACTACGCCTAGCAGTTGCGTGGCGAAAACGATTAAGCCGCTGTATCTTAGGCGGATACCGCTTGTACCGTTATTACCCAAAGCAGATTCCAGACTCGGTAGTGTTACCTTATGCTCTGCCTTGCCCTTTTAAATAGAGTTACCCAAATCCACCCCCAATAAAAAGACGGAAAAAGAAAGAAAAAAGGCGGTTTTAGCCTTTTACGACTGCCAACGGCGTCAACCGCGCTACTTTTGTAGCGATGCCGAGTTGGTGACTGACTTCTGCGACCATGTCCACGTTCTTGTAGGCTGGATCAGCTTCCTCAGCTAACACCTGGGCGCTGGCTGCGCGGACTGAGATACCGCGTTTCTCCATTGCGGTTTTGATGTCTCCGCCCCAGAACTGTCGCTTAGCGGCTGCACGGCTCATCATTCTGCCTGCACCGTGGGCTGTTGAACCGAAAGTGAGTTCCATGGCTTTCTGCGTGCCTACAAGTACCCAGCTGCTTGTACCCATGCTGCCAGGGATAAGGACGGGTTGGCCTTCGCTTCTGTAATCCTCCGGCACGTCGGGGTGGCCTGCGGGGAACGCTCTGGTTGCGCCTTTTCGGTGTACCCAAACCTTCTTCTGCACGCCGTCGCCGACATCGTGGGTTTCTAGCTTGGCGATGTTGTGTGCTACGTCGTAAACCAGTTTTAAGCCGAATTTCTCTGGGTCAGTTCCGTAGACCTGCTGGAAGCTCTGTCGTACCCAGTGCATGATGGCTTGGCGGTTGCAGAAAGCGTAGTTGACTGCGCATGCCATGGCTTCGT
>JAAYYI010000027.1 GCA_012515445.1 Candidatus Bathyarchaeota archaeon
ATAAGCTTTTAATAATTGGAGGACTGATGTGTTAACGAATTTCAAAATTAAGTAAGCATAAGTAGAGGAATGAAAATGAGCAAACAAGAAGGAAAACCCCACCTAAACATTATCATCATGGGGCACGTTGACAACGGTAAATCTACCACAACCGGCCACTTATTATACCTAGCAGGCGTTATCGATCAAAGAACAATTGATGCTTATCAGGCAGAAGCAGAACAAATGGGCAAGGGCACCTTCCACTTCGCTTGGGTTCTCGACAACCTAAAGGAAGAACGTGAACGCGGTGTCACCATCGACTTACGATTCCTCCAGTTCCCAACCAAGAAGTACAACATGACCGTTATCGACGCACCAGGCCACAGAGACTTTATCAAGAACATGATCACCGGCGCAAGCCAAGCAGACGCAGCAGTTCTCTTCAGTTCAGCCAAGAAAGGCGAATTCGAGGCTGGCATTGGCCCAGGTGGTCAGACAAGAGAACATGCATTCTTAGCATTCACCTTAGGTATCCGCCAGTTAATCGTTGCAATCAACAAGATGGATGACCCCCTAATTAACTGGAGCCAAGATCGCTATACTGAAATGAAGAACGAAATCTCCAGAATGCTGAAAACAATCGGCTACAAGATAGAAAAGATAAACTTCGTACCAGTTTCAGGTTTAAAGGGCGACAACCTGGCAACGAGGAGCCCAAACATGCCCTGGTACACTGGCCCAACTATGATGGAAGCATTCGACTTACTCGAAGTTCCAGCAAAGCCAACAAACAAACCACTCCGTGTTCCAATTCAGGACGTCTACACCATCACCGGCATCGGCACAGTCCCAGTCGGGAGAGTAGAGACAGGTACCCTCAAACCAGGAACAAACCTAGTCTTCATGCCATCCAACAAAACAGCTGAAATCAAATCAATCGAAATGCATCACACCACCATCCCAGTAGCAGAACCAGGCGACAACATCGGCATGAGCGTCAGAGGCATAGCAAAGAATGATGTTCACCGCGGAGACGTTGCAGGCCCAGTTGACAACCCACCAACCGTTGCAAAAGAATTCATCGGCCAAATCATCGTTATCTACCACCCAACCGCAATCGCAGCAGGATACACACCAGTACTACACTACCACACAGGTCAAATCGCAGTTAAATTCACCGAGCTAATCAAGAAGATCGACCCACGCACAGGCCAAGTCAGCGAAGAACACCCAGGATTCCTCAAGACAGGAGATGCAGCTTGGGTCCGCATGGAACCACTCCACCCAATCGCTATCGAAGCATTCAACGAATTCCCAGAACTCGGAAGATTCGCAATCCGAGACATGGGTACAACTGTTGCAGCAGGCGCAGTTAAAGAAGTCACCAAGAAGGGTCCATAAACCCTTTTCTATTTTGTTTTTATTATTTTTAACTTAGCTCTCTGTTGGTAATACCACTTCGTTTGTAGTACCTTAAGGGTTTTAGGGCACGTTTTTGTTGCTGTGTTATTGCAGTCACAAGTCCATATATCCCATGGATTGGAGGAGCTACGTAAGGTGGGACGTGTGGATTACCCAAACGGGAAATCAGGCTACTCGAAGAAGTCTGAATGCAAGAATGGTTCCGCAGTTTCTTTGAAGGATGTACCTCTTGAGGTCCGGCGGCAGGAAGCTCGTAAACCGCTGTTCTTAACTAGATATGAATAGGTTTAAATTCACTCTTTCTAATTATCATTAGATTTTTTCCTCTTTATCATTTCTCGTTTGACATTTTTTGGGTTCCTACTGCATGTTTGCGCTTTTTTTAAGAAATTCATTGATCGTATTGGGGTCGGCGGTTGTTTGCCTTGTTTTCCCTTGCTTTTGCCCAAACTATATATGTAAGGATGGATTATCCATCCGTAAAAACAGGTAGAATTAGATGAAAGCAAAATACACTATCGCCATAGCCGCAATAGTAACAATCGCAATTATTCTCTCAGCTGCAATATACATCAACTATAACCCCGCTACACCTCCAAGCAGCGCTTACTCTGTCACAGATGACGAGGGCTACACTACTGAATTCACCGCTGTACCCCAAAGAATCATCTCGCTAGCTCCAAGCAACACCCAGATCCTATTCGCCATAGGCGTGGGCGACAAGGTAGTAGGCGTAACAGACTATTGCAGCTACCCCTATGACTTCAAAGCATGGATCGCGTCGGGTAACATGACAAGCATCGGTGGCTTCGCAACTCCCAACAAAGAAACCATCGCCTCACTAAACCCAGATTTGATCGTTGCATCAACCATTAACGCCGCAGACGTAGTTACACTCAGAAGCATGGGCTACAAAATCATAGTGTTAGACCCCGAAAACGTTGAGAGCGTCCTTAGCGGTATTACAATAGTCGGCAAGGCCGCAGGTGCAGAAGAAGGCGCCAGCGAAGTCGTCAACTCCATACACCACACTATTAACGAAATTCAAGCAAAAATCGCTGCTGCTAACCTACCGAAACCAACAGTATACTACGAAGTTTGGTATCCACCGCTAATGAGCGCAGGCAGCACATCATTCATAAATGACGTAATTGTCCAAGCGGGCGGAATCAACATCTTTGGAAATGAAACTGATCAGTACCCCAAAGTTAGCTCCGAATCCGTAGTTTACGCAAACCCCAAAGTTATACTACTGCCAACTGAAATGGCTAATGCAGGCGAGGCACCCTTCTATGGCAGCGTAGACCAAGTAAAAGCGCGACCTGGCTGGGACACCATAAGCGCAGTGCAGAACAACCGCATAGTTGTAGTCGACGGCGGCTTATTCGCAGAGGCAGGACCAAGAATCGCAGAGCAAATCGACGCAGCTGCTCACGCGCTGTATCCAGAACTCTTTAATTCCACTTAATCCCTTTTTTTGAGTTAACTCTCATGTCAGCTAGCAAAGTTGAAACCAAATATTCAAGTCGAGCAAAAAGATGGAAGCTCATCTTCTTTGGTTTAGTAGCTTTGCTAGTGGTGGTGATTCTACTTAGTATTAACATTGGTACCTCTGGAATCAGCTACTCGGAAATCTTAGCTATCTTCGGTAAACAGATTCCTGGGCTCAACAGCTTAATTGATCCGTCACTAATCCACGGAAACAATGAAACCATCATTCTTAACATCCGCTTACCCCGCGTAATAGCAGGTGCACTCGTCGGTGCAGGCTTAGCCGCAGCCGGTGTAATGTATCAGGGTGTATTCAAAAATCCAATGGCTGATTCCTACCTGCTGGGTGCCTCTGCAGGTGCATCTTTATTCTTTACACTGGCAGTATTATACGCTGGAACTCTCGGCTTAACCCTTATCGGACTCGGAATGTTCCAGATCATAGCCTTCGTAGGAGCAGTATCTGTTGTATTCTTCGTCTATTTCGCATCTCGAGTCGGCAATAAAGTTCCATTAACTACTTTATTGCTTTCAGGCATAGTTGTCAACATTTTCCTTTTATCCATTCAAACTGTACTTCAACTGCGATCTGGAAAAGACGTTATGGGAATCATCGCTTGGACATCAGGCGGCGGATTAACCAGCGTCACCTGGACTAGCGTTTTATCAATTATACCCTTCGTTTTCGGTGCAGCAATAATCGCCTATTTCTTCTCAAAAGACCTAAACATGCTGTCAATGGGTGACGATACTGCCCAGCATTTAGGTGTCAACACAGAGAAAGTGCGGCAGATCCTACTGTTCCTGGGTTCACTTGTCACGGCCGCTACGGTTTCTATAAGCGGTGTAATCGGCTTCGTCGGCTTAATTATCCCGCACATCACTCGACTTTTAATCGGTCCAGATCACCGTATCCTTCTGCCGACATCAACAGTATTGGGCGCGATATTCCTGATTGCCTGTGACGCCGTTGCAAGAGTTGCTACTGGCGCATCTGAGTTACCAGTCGGCGTCGTAACTGCGTTGGTTGGGACTCCATTCTTTATGTATCTGCTTAGGAGAAAGAAAACAAGCTATTCAATGTAGGTAAGAAAAATGGTTGTATTAAATGTCGATGGCATCGAATGCCGTTACGGCTCGGTTAAGGTGCTTGAAAACGTGAACTTAACCGTTAAAGAAGGCGACTTCTTGGGCATTCTCGGCCCGAACGGTTCAGGAAAAAGCACTCTGTTAAAGAGCATAAGCAGGGTTCTCAAACCGCACAAGGGCGCTATACTCCTTGATAAAACTGATGTTTATTCAATGAAAAGCGTAGATTTAGCCAAGCATATGGCTGTTGTTCCCCAAGAGAGTAACATAGGTTTCAACTTTACCGCTTTGGATATTGTTTTAATGGGTCGTAACCCGCATATGAAGCGGTTTGATATGGAAACAGAAAAAGACATGGTTATTGTCAAGAAAGCCATGATTCAGACTAACACTTGGCAGTTTGCAGATAGACCAATAAACGAGTTAAGCGGCGGTGAAAAGCAGCGTGTTATTATTGCCCGCGCGTTAGCTCAGGAACCTAAAGTACTGTTGCTTGATGAACCGTTAACTCACTTGGACATGATTAATCAGATTGAAATTATGGATCTGGTTCGGGACCTCTGTGAGAAGGAGCGTCTTATTGTGTTGGCGGTTATCCACGACTTGAACCTAGCAGGACGCTACTGTAGCTCCGCTATTCTCGTAAAGAACTCAACAATATATGCGGCAGGGCCTCTGGAGCAGGTTTTAACGAGTGAAAACATAAAACGAGTTTTCAATGTTAACGCCGTCGTGAAAAAGAGCCCAGTTACAAATTCGCCCTACATTATACCGCTCTCTTCAATGAAGACCGCTTGTGATCGAAAGTGTTCTATTCATCTTATATGCGGTGCCGGTACAGGCACTTTGATAATGAAGGCGCTGGTGGACGAAGGCTACAAGGTTACCGCTGGCGTCCTTAACGAGTTGGATACTGACTCTGAAACCGCTGAGCTTCTTAACGTTCCTGCCATTATTGAAAGTCCGTTTTCGCCAATCACTGAACAGAAGAAACTCCAAAACCGCGAATTCATCAATCAGGCGGCAATAGTTGTAGTTACTTCTGTTCCCTTTGGTATCGGTAACCTCTCAAACTTGGAGGCTGCGCTGGAAGCAGTTAAAAAAGGCACAAAAACCTACGTTATCGACGAGATACCAGTGGATGAACGGGACTTTACCAGTGGCAAAGCAGCCGCGATCTTTGCGGAGTTGAGTAAATACGGCGCCATATTCATAAAACGCCCCATTGAGCTACCTACATTAGTTAACGCAACACACGACTTGATCAAGCTACAAGCGAGTAAACAAACAGATATTCCCGGCCACAAAAAAGACACCTTAACAGCTTGCCACCAGAAAAATGGTGAAAAAGCTTGACAGAGAACCTCAAAAGTTCTCTCGAAGCCATCAGGCAGCACGCACTAACTTTAGGAGCGGTCGAGGCAAAAATAATTCCGGTAGACGGGATTGTTATCGAAGATCGACTGGTTCTGAAGTGCAGTTTAGGCTGCGAAAAATACGGCAAAACACTCGCTTGCCCACCCCATGCGCCGACACCGGAAAAGTTTCAGAAGATAGTCAACGAATACCATTTTGCCCTGTTTATGAAGTTCAAATCAGACGCCACACTCGAGCCGCAGTATATCAAGTACCTTGCTAAAACACCCGACAGCACAGTACCCGAAGACATCAGGGTCAAAGTTGCAGCGTTTTGGGATGCATGGAAAAACGATAATACACGAGTGCTAGATACGGTTATTGAGCTTGAGAAGGCTGCGGGTAAAGAGGGCTTTATCCTCGCCGCCGGTTTCGTCTCTGGCTCCTGTTCGATTTGCCAGAAGTGTAACGTGGAGAAAGGCGTCTGTTTGCATCCTGAGAGGCGGCGTTATTCGGAAGAGGGTTTGGGCGTTAACGTGAAGGCGACTGCGGAAAAGGCGGGTATGAAATTTACTTTTCCATTCGAAAAGTTTCCTGAGACGTATGCGTTGCTGTTAATCGACTAGATTTAGCCAAGACATGGAGGGTTGGGTTTCTACCTCCGAGTGGGGTAGATCCCAATTCTCTTTGCCGATGAATCCGCGAAACCTGCAATGAGCTACTTTGCTTGTTGGCAGTTTTCTTTCTTTTCTTCCTCTTCGGGCGTGTTTTCCTTGTATGGCGTGTTGAGGACGTCTTTTACTCGGTTAGTGATTACTGGGCCAAGTCCATGTACCGCTTTTTCCCAGTCATCGATGTTGATTAATGCGTTAATGGGTGTCTGGTAAGATTTCAGTATCGAGGTTGCTTTCTCTCGTCCGATGCTTGGTAGGCTGGCGACGAAGTATACTTGCGAGTCGGAGAGGGTGTCGCATTTTTTGAAGGCATGCACGATGGCGCTGCGTTTCTCCACGATTTGCTCCTGCTTCGCTGCTGTGTAGAGGAAGTCAACGGTTTCCTTCTGGTTAGATGTGTTAACGATGGCTATGCCGTTCTTTGCGAGGTTAAACATTGCTCCCCAGATCGCCTGCGGCTGGATGCTGCTGTACTTGTAGATGACTGGCAGGTAGCCTTCCAGCACAATCAGCGACTTCGGGTAAACGTCTTTTAGCCGGAATAGCTGCTCGAAGAGGAATCTGCGGGTGAGTGTGTAGACGAAGTCGTTTACGGTTTTGCGTTCCACTGCGCATTGGTCTGATAGGATGTAGTCGCCTTTTTCCAGCATCTGGGTTTTGACTGTTGCGCCTTTTTCGGTGAGGCCGCTGTGGATTTTTTTGGCGCTGCTGGCTTCGCGGCTATCCATGATGATGGTTGGCTCTTCGCCTTTCTGCTTTTTCTCGATGAATGGCGTTAGCGATTCTGATCCTGACATAACCTTTCGACTTCGCTGGTATGGAATGCGGTGTGTTGCTTTAAGGTTTTATCGCCTTAAAACAAAATTAAATAGCAAATAGGCTGGTCTCAAAATTAAGACCCCCTCGCTTATTTAAAGCACAAAGTCATGATGAGCCCGACGTCGGCACCGCTAAAGTTAAAGCCAACCCAACAAATACATAGAACGCAAATTCGCCGAAAAACAGCTTTCTGTGGGGCTTTCGGCTAGCTTGGTCCAGGCTTGTAGCCTCGGGCGCTATAGACCCCGGTTCAAATCCGGGAAGCCCCACCATCTTTCGGGTTTGGAAGCACTATACATTATAACAAAGCAGGCATTTCGCTCAGTTTATGACGCGCGCAAAATATACCTACCTTCTAGAGGACAATGATGTTAGGGCGCTGGTACGAAAACACAGCCAGCGGGTCAGCGATAATCTGCATTAAGTTCCTCACGCCATTCTTCCAGGGGGGCAAGAATTCAGTTCAATTGCATTTTTTAGATTCTTCTTATGTGCCTTATATAGCGCAAAAGCAATCAAGGCTAAAAGCAATCTTGCGAAGGAAAGTAGATAAAAAATAGGGTATTAAAATGTACCAAAAATATACCGTGAATCGAGATTCAGAACCACAATAGAAAGAATTACAATCATCCAAACCATTGTATGCAGGAGAATATAAGCAAATAGTAAGAGTCTACTGTCGATGCACACAATAACATACAAACCGATTGGTATTGTTCACTCACCATTTAAAGATTCAAAGAATGTACCTATCCAAACGGCAGCCGCAAAAGGCACTCCCGGCACTGTCGAAGTATTTAGCGAATATGCGGAGGGTCTTACAGACATTGAAGGGTTTTCTCACTTAATACTCCTCTACGATTTCCATTTGGTCACGGACTTCTCATTAATGGTTAAGCCGTTTCTGGACGATAAATTGCATGGAGTATTTGCAACGCGTTCGCCCGCAAGGCCCAATAAAATAGGGTTATCAATAGTACGCCTGACAGGATTAAAACTCAATTGTTTAACTATTGAAGACGTTGCCATTTTAGACGGAACACCATTAATTGATATTAAGCCATTCGTTCCAGCGTTTGACTGCAAAGAAACTTCAGAGATCGGCTGGTTCAGCGATAAAATACACAAACTCCAAAGTACCAAGGATGATGGCAGATTTTGTAAAAAATAGCGCGGCTGATCATAAAAGCGCCTAATTAAGATATGGCGCTATGTGGCAATAAACTCAGTGTCTATTGGAAGCTAGCCGAGGGAATAGATGATGTTTCTTTTGTTTGTCTATAATGTCCCTCTATAGTTTTGTGTGGTCGGACAGCCAACACATTTCTTTTGTTCATATCTGTCGCAAGGGGTGCATTCAACACGGCAAGGAGAAGTCAGGTTAGTTTTTTCAGCAAGTTTTTCCCTAACTTGAAGAAATGGTGAGAAATAGATTTCACTTACCGGATAAAATTCTGAACGGCGTATTCCCTTACTGCAACGCAAAGAGCATTTTTCCATTGATATACTTTCAAGTGTTTCTTCAGTTTCGGCCACAACAAGTGCGATTAAATTAAATCCGCCTACTGTTTTAAAAATTTGAACGACCCTTGGACAACGCTCATACCTGTTTAGTAACTCTTGCATAGCTTCAGCGCTCTCCATTTCAAGCATTATGATGGCTGGATGGAGCTTAAGCGCGTCGGGGTTGACTAGAGCTTCAACTTTTATGATCTTTTTATTAATTAAGCGTTCGACCCTCTTTTTGGTTCCCATGCTAGTAAGGCCGGTCACAGCGGTTAATTCTAATAAGGTAGCACGACCATTTTCTTGGAGTTGTCCAATTATTTTCCTGTCAATATCATCCATTATTTAATACATCTTCCCAGTTTGCACTTAAGTAGTTTATTTTATAAACTTGAAAACATTAATAAGGTTTAAGGTTTTATGCAATTTAACTTGGTACCGCGAATTATAAGCGAAATGCCTTATGTTGAGCAAGCTGTAGTCCAATAAAATGACCTAATTAGGTTACATTATAGCCAGAGTTTGTAAAGATTCTCTTCCAGTATGAATGTTTTTAGCAAATTAACGTTCACTACAGACCTCCAAATCATAAAGCTAAAGCCAAGTGCCCTAATGGCTTATGGACTGAGGCCAGAAAATTGAATTGTGTTCAAACACTGCAAAAATGGCTGTTCTCGAAGTAATGCCAAGTTTTGCTACCATTGGAGGCTTTGCACTGTGTGGAGGGTTGACTCCGCACGGAGCATAATAGCGCTCTGTTCGTAAGGATTTCAATCGACCGTCTTGCTCTTCAATTTGTTTATTTTATAAACACAATATATTAATAAGGTTTAGCTATTAAACAAATCTCTAATGGAGCGTATATCTGGGGTACAAAGATGACCAGCAAAAACGTAAATATAAAAATTGGGGAACTAAATACTAATATCGGTCAAATAAAAAATTTAGAATTATCCGTTGGAAAAGTAATTAACAATTCCTGGGAAGAACCGATGGGACCAACTCCCATGCCTCACTTGACAACCTTGCGAAGTTGGGATATGAAACTTCTAAAAAAATACAAACCATTCTATATGCCTGACTGCGATCTGTGTTGTCTTTGCACCTATGGAAAATGTGATTTAACTGCAGGAAAACGTGGCGCATGCGGACTCAATATTGCAGATCAATCATCACGTATTGTGCTTATCGCTTGCTGCATTGGCGCTGCCACCCACAATGGGCATGCCCGACATGTTGTTGACCACCTGATCGAAAAGTATGGACGCAGGTTTCCCCTGAATGTCGGCGGATTAAACGTCAAAGTTGAAGCGCCAGTTACAAGGCTTGTCACCGGAATAAAACCTGAAACTCTCGGTGATCTAGACGATATTTTATCATATACTGAATCACAGATTACGCATTTAGTTTCTGTTGCACACACAGGTCAAGAAGCTAACAATTTAGATTTTGAATCAAAAGCCTTCCATGCTGGCAGAATGGACCAAGTAGGTATGGAAATAGCCGATCTTTGCCAAATCTCAGCATTAGGTTTCCCGAAGGCAGACCCAGAAGCTCCACTTATCCAAATGGGCATCGGAACAGTTGATACAAATAAACCAGTTATCATGTGCATAGGCCACAACGTAGTACCATCAGTCGGCATTATCGATTTCATGAAAGACCAAAAACTTGATGATAAAATGGAGGTAGTCGGCTTATGCTGCACTGCCATCGACAATACCCGATACTTCGAACGAGCAAAAATCGTCGGTCCAATCTCTTGGGAGCTCAGATTCATACGCGGTGGATTCGCAGATGTTGTAGTCTTAGACGAGCAATGTGTCCGAACAGACGCTTCATTAGAGGCAGAACGTGTAAAAGCGCCTGTAATCGCAGCATCAGAGAAAAACTGCATTGGATACGAAGACCGTACAAATGACCCAGTAGATAAAATCGTTGATGACCTAGTTAATTACCGTGTTCCAGGTGTCTTAATTCTTGATCCTGAAAAAGTCGGCGAAGTAGCTGTCCGGGTAGCTAAAGCAGTTGCTCCTATCCGTAAAAAAATGAAATCACTTCCAGAGCTAGACCAAATCAAAGAACTTGCGAAGAAATGCCGACACTGTAACATGTGCCAGAGAAGCTGTCCACAAGACCTTGCAATTGAACCAGCAGTTAAAGCTGCCTCTGAAGGAGACTACTCAAAACTTGCAGATCTATACGAAGCATGCATTGGATGCGGAAGATGCGAAGAAGCATGCCCAGTTAAACTGGAAATCCACAGCTTCATACTGAAAGTCGGCGAAAAGAAGATGCTTGCGGAAAAGAACTTCTGTCGTTCAGGCAGAGGCGCCATTCAAGATAATGAAATCAGAAGTGTCGGTGGTCCATTAGTACTTGGCGAAATTCCGGGGATTGTTGCATTAGTCGGTTGCGCTAACTATCCAAACGGTGGAAAAGATGTTTACGATATTGCCAGAGAATTCGCTTTACGCAGATACATAGTATGTCTTACTGGTTGCTCAGCAATGTCTGCTGGCTCCTACAAGAACGAGGATGGCAAGACCCTCTACGAAGAATTCCCAGGCGGATTCGAAGCTGGAGGCGTACTCAATAATGGCTCATGTGTCTCTAACCCGCACATTGCAGGTGCAGCAATCAAAGTAGCAAGTATCTTTGCTAAACGCAACCTACGAGGGAACTATGAGGAAATCGCGGACTACATCCATAACCGTATTGGTGCAGTCGGTTTAGCTTGGGGTGCATACTCACAGAAAGCAGCTTCAATTGCAGCTGGCTTCTGGAGTCTAGGTATCCCCGTCCTTGTAGGTCCACACGGCAGTAAATATCGTCGTATGCTCTTAGGCAGATCAGACAAACCGGAAAACTGGGAAGTCCTCGATGCACGCACAGGCGATAAAGTCAACGTTGGTCCAGCACCAGAACACCTCTTCCAAACAGTCGAAACTCCACAGGAAGCAATGGTGCAGATTGCGAAACTTTGCATGCGACCAAACGACACATGGAAAGGGCGTATGGGCAAATTGACCCACTACATTGACCTAACAAAACGCTATTATGGAGTAATGCCGACTGACATCCACCAATTCGTCAGAACACCCGCCGATATACCAATCACAATGAAAGATGAAATCGTCGCAATCCTCAAAGAGCGTGACTGGAAGGAAACAAAAATCCCGGACCCAACAATGCTTCCTAGAATGATTCGTAAAGCAAAGGAGTAGATGGAGGAGAAAAATATGTCCTGTGAACCATGGCAATGTGCAGAAATTGCGTCAACTAAAAAAGCAAATCCAATCCAAAAACCCGAGATAGCAGTAGCAATGATCAAGAAAGCTACTCGTCCCCTTCTTATTGTCGGTAGCAGAGCAGTTACACAAACATTAGAGGGAAAACCAGTAATAGACTATATCATCGACCTTGCAAATGCATCCAAAGTTCCAGTAGTAGCAACAGCTCACATAGTTGGTGACTTCGTAAAAAGAGGTTACCAACCAGCCGCTTTCATGACTGCAATGGATATCAGCAACAGAATTGTCGACCGAACTTGGCAGGGACTTGACGGCAAAGGACACCCGGACCTTATCATGTATATTGGTTTACCCTACTACATGGAAGCGTTAATTCTTTCAGGGCTAAAGCATTTTGCACCAGACCTAAAAACTATGACCTTGGATAACAAGTTCCATGTTCATGCAAGCTGGTCTTTCCCAAATGCAAGTGCGGAAGAGTGGGCAAGCAATCTCACGACTATGACCTCAAAGTTTCTTTAAAGCCCTTAAGGGCTGAATGGTCTCTGGTGATCTAAATAGTCAAACTAGTAACTCTGTAAGGTAAAGCAGTCCGCTCCTCAAAAATTACGCCAGAACCCAGCAAACCTTAAGTAAAAACCGTAAAAAAGGACAATGCGAAATACTATGAAAAAAGCACTAATAATTTACTGGTCCAAAACAGGTAACACAGAGAAAGTCGCAAACGCAATACAAAAGGGTTTGGAACAGTCAAATTTCAATGTTACAATTACAAAACCTGAGGATGCAGAATCGATAGACTATTTCGATTACGATTTGGTTTGTATCGGATGCCCATCTTATTCCTGGCATGCACCTCAACCTGTTACAGCATTTCTTAGGAAGAAATTTAACCAGTATAAAGAAGATGGGAGGGTAAAGCCTAAAGCGCCTAGGGTTCCGAAGAAGAATACCTTAATTTTTGTAACGTATTCTGGACCACACACCGGCGTTCATGAAGCTTTCCCGGTCGGCAAAGATATACGCCAATATTTTGAACATATTGGTTTTACTACTCTTGATGAATGGTATATTCTCTCTGAATTTCATGGCTCGTTAGAATTCAGCACGCAAGGTCGAATGGGTGATATTCGTGGATGGCCGACTGCCGAACATTTGAAGGTTATCGAAGCTGATACAAAGAGACTAGCTAACCTTATCCAATGTACCTCTTAACCCTTAGTTTAGCGCACGCCGCAAGCAAAAAACTAAATATAGCTGCCTTCACAAACCCGCTGATCACCCCTCATCCCCTGCCTATAGTGCAAAGAAATAGCTCAATAAATACGAAGCATATAAAAAAGGGAAAACATCGCCGTCACTAAACGAAGGAAAAACCATCTACTAGCAACATCATCCAACCCTAAACGAGATACACAACACGACGAAAGTAAATAATGGTCAGATAGTAAAGTTCACAAAATAATCCGTTTGGCAGGAAGTCTAGCGATATTATGCTAAAAGTTACAGATAGAGCTGAAGATTATCTCAGAGTAATAGATAAAATAAGTAAACAGGGTTATGTTGGAACCGGCGATGTAGCCGCCGAGTTAAGAATCAAGCCAGCGAGCGTTTTCGAGATGCTGAGCAGACTGCAAAAACAAGGGTTAATTGTTCATCAAAAATATGGTTCGGTCACATTAACCAAAAAAGGGCAAAATATTGCAAACGTCATTAACAAAAGGCATGAAACCTTTCTGAGATTTCTTGAGATAATCTTAGTCCCACACGATACAGCGATTAAAGACGCCAGTATTCTCGAGCATAAGTTAGACTACAAGACAATTCTTCAGTTTTCAAAATTTGTCGATTTCATGGCACTTGAACGACCCCGGGTAATAAAGAAATGGCGAGAATTTTTCAAATACTACTCAGATGGGACAGAGCAAGATGTACAAATACTATAACTTCCAAACGACGATAATCTGTTGTTATAAAGCCATTATGTTTAAGTTAGCCACCTACTTGGTTGATGGAAAGAGCCAAAACTAGCGGGTCCAGTTGAAGCACGTGTTAAAGACGAATCACCCATAAATTGAGGCCACTCATCAAGGAATAAGCCATTACTACTTTCTGCTGTAGCAGAGTCTGAAAGGATATCAACGCTTTCTTTCCTTAACGCAATTGAAAAGATGACACTAAAACTAGTAGTAACTAAAATTACAAGTAATAATGCCGTTGTACGTTTACTTTTAGAGAACGGTTTTTTACTTATCAAAGATATTCTCCAGAGTGTTGAATTTTAACTTGAGCCCAACAAGTAGTGATTTCCTATACTATTCCAAATGAAGGTGTTAGGGAACTTTTTAGCAATGGTAGTCATTGCCCTCCAACCCGTACAATGTGAAGGTATTATTAACTCAGGACTGATTTGTCTCAATTCTTTAACTGTACGGTTTATTCTTTTTTCATATTCTTTTCCGGATAAATGAAACCCCCCCAAAATTGCATAAACCTTCGGTATACCTGTAATCAATTGTGCGTACCGTACAGTGTTAATTATTCCGGAATGAGCGCACCCAGAAATGATTACTAAACCTTCGTCTTTTACATTAAAGACCAAAGCACGTTCATTTAATATCAAGGGATCAGGATGCCAAGAGGCATTCTTGTAAATTCTATTACTAATTAAGCCATTCTCAAAACTCACAGTTCTTGGAATTTCCCCAGTAACGTAAGCTAAATTGGATGCAATAAGCAGGGGCTTTTTTGTGTTGATGATATTTGCAGGCGTTAGCTCTTTTGATTTTGGAAATGTAGGATATTCTCTTAAATCTCCCTTTGTATTAGCAACTGCCCGTGGCTTATCCATGTCTTCATGGGAAATAATCTGTAAATCCGGTCGGTTTATTGTTTTAACTGCATTCACTAAACCGCCAAAATGATCATAATGCCCATGTGAAAGCACTACAAAACCGACACTTTTTAAATCGATATCCATCAGCTTAGCATTTTTGCATACTCCATCAGGGCTTGTGCCTGCATCAAAGAGGATGCTGTGCGATTCTCCGCTGCTATAGACTTTAATATACATGCTAAAACCGTTTTCAGCACAAGGCAATCCAGTGTGCCAATGTGAAGAGTGCTGAAAAGTACGTACTTCTTTCCTGGAGTTGCTCGAGAGAAAATCAACTGTATTATCTACTAGACTGACGATTTCGAGCTTCGATGTCTCGGCTAATTCGGCTACCAATAGGTTTTCCCCTGAAAGTCCTCTTTATAGTTGACCTTTATAATGGTATGTAGTTGGGCAACCGACGCATTTTTTCGTTTCATACCTATTGCATGGGGGGCAATCGACATCGCATGGGCTGACTTTCCATTCTTTATGCGCCAGCCCCTCCCTAATGGGCAAAAATGGCGAGAAAAAAGTCTCACTTACAGGATAGAATTCTGATCTGCGTACGCCTTTACTGCACCTTAAGGAGCATTTCTCCATAGAGATGCTTTCAAGCGTATCCTGTGTTTCCGCTATAACCAACGCGATTAGGTTGTAGCCACCCATAGTTTTGAATATCTGAACCACTCGTGGGCATTGTTCAAATCGGTCGAGGAGCTCTTGCATGGCTTCCGCGCTTTCCATTTCAAGCATAATGATTGCTGGATGTAGGTCCAGAGCGTTTGGGTTCATGAGTGCTGACACTTTAATTGTGCCTTTTTTTATTAGGCGTTCGACCCTTTTTTTGGTACCCATGCTTGTGAGCCCGATATTTCCGGATAAGTCTTGAAGGGTTGTTCTGCCGTCGGTTTGAAGCTGTGTTATTATTTTTCGATCTATCTCATCCACAAATAATTCGCCTGTGGTTTAGTTTATAAACGTAAAGTATTAATAAGGTTTATGTTATAAACATTGACCAGCATTCAAAGGTGAAAAAAATGACCAAGACCTCTCCCAAGCAAGAAAGCATTACAAACCAAGCCACCTCATGCTCTACATCAACTGCACAAAAGGAACAGGAACAAAAAACCCAGCTCAAACTGGAAAAAATAAAACACAAAATCGCCATAATCAGCGGAAAAGGCGGCGTAGGCAAAAGCACAGTAACAGCTAACCTTGCTATGGCCTATGCATCAGAAGGCCACAAGGTCGGCATCCTAGACGCTGACCTCCATGGCCCATGCATACCCAAAATGCTTGGCATAGAACGCCAACCCCTAAAAAGCGGAATCGCCGGAATCTTCCCTGCCGTCGGCAAACTAGGCATAAAAGTAGTGTCAATGGATTTCTTCCTACCTAGCGATGAAGCACCGCTAATTTGGCGTGGCCCCCTGAAAATGCGGGCAATCGAGCAGTTCATAGGCGACGTAGCATGGGGCGAATTAGATTACCTCTTCATCGATCTACCACCAGGCACAGGAGACGAACCGTTAAGTATAATGCATTTTATCCCAGACATGGACGGCGTCGTTATAGTAACCATGCCCTCTGAACTCTCAGAGGCAATCGTTAAAAAATCAGTGACTTTCGCTAAGGAAACCGGTATCCCAGTAATCGGTATAGTTGAGAATCTCAGCGGCTATGTCTGTCCCGACTGCGGAAAAAAAGTAGATATCTTCAAGTCAGGAGGCGGAAAGAGAATTTCTGACGCTTTATCCGTTCCGTACTTGGGAAGCATACCTATTGACCCCCGAGTATGCATTGACTCTGACAGCGGCTTACCGTTTATGGCTGCGAACCAGAGTTTACCCGTTGCTAAAGCGTTCATTGAAATAGTCGCTAAAATCAAAGAATTCCTCTCAGTAAACCAATTCCTATCAAACCAGGAGAAGAAGGTGAAACCATGATTTGTGTAAGTGCAATAGCAAATAATCTAGACGCCGCATTAGACCCAAGATTCGGACGATGCGCATACTTCATCATCTTAAACCCTGAGAATATGCAGTTCAACGCTATCCCTAACAGTGGCGTAGAAGCAACCGGCGGAGCAGGCATCCAAGCCGCGCAAACAATCGCCGACAAAGGTGCAAAGACAGTAATAACCGGAAACGTTGGCCCAAACGCGTTCAAAGCTTTGTCAGCCGCTGGAATCGAGATCGTAACCGGCGCTTCCGGAACCGTCCGAGAAGTCGTTGAAAAATACAAGAAAGGCCAATACTGCAAAACAACTGCTCCAACAGTTAGCGGTCACCATGGATCTGGAGGCAGACAATGATGCACAACGCCCATAGTAACCATGCGGTAATGCATCTTCAAGGTAACTCTTCACATGATAGAGGAAGTTGGAGGTGAAGAAATGATAGATAGACTAATTGTTGCAACTGAAAACCAAGACGGCTTAAACGCGCCTATAGCCGAACACTTCGGAAGAGCACCCTACTTCACTATCATAGATCTTGACAGCGACAAAAGATGGGACATAGCGAACGTAAAAGCTATCGATAATACCAGTGAACATAGGGGCGGAGTGGGTTCTCCACATGACTCACTCACGAACCTACACCCGAAAGCGCTGATTGTTCACGGAATGGGCCCACGAGGTATAGAGGCTTTCCAAAGTGCAGGTATCGAGGTACTAAAAGCAAACGCAAACACAGTCAAAGAAGTCGTAGAAGCCTACAAACAAGGACGACTCGCCGAATTAACAGAAGAATGTCCCCATGCACATCACCACTAACATTAAGAGGCAAAAGCTTTGACCACAAAAATCTTAGAATCTAAAAAACTCCTGGCTTCAGGTTTTTCTGATAAAGCCATCGAACTGTGTATACAGGAAGTAAACGTAGGTGTAATCGATAATTACGATGCTAGCGCTGTTTTTCTTGGCTCCGAGGGCGATCTAATAAGGCTATATATTAAACTGAACGGTGACAAAGTAGAGGCCTCTAAATTTCTCTGCTATGGTCACCCTGCATCATCAGCGGCTATGTCTGCATTAACTATACTGTTGAAAGACAAATCCTTAGATGCAGCGAAAAAATTGACAATAGACGATATACTAAAAGTACTCGGCGGTTTACCTGATACAGAAATACAATTCATTGAGTTAGCAATAAAAACGTTAAACAAAGCCCTCTTAACGCATGAAAAAAATAAAAACTCTCCTAAAACCCCTTTTTTGAACAATAGGTGATTATGGTTGATTGTGGCAGTCGCAAGCGGCAAAGGCGGAACCGGAAAAACCTGCGTAGCAGTTAACTTAGCTGTTTCTCTTGGCAGCGTCCAGCTTCTAGACTGCGATGTAGAAGAACCCAACTCAAATTTACTGCTACATCTTAAACAAAAAAAGGTAGAATTCGTCTATGTTAAAATCCCGAAAATCGACGAAGCAAAATGCACACACTGTGGTAGCTGCGTTAAAGTCTGCCAATACAACGTCATTTTAGCCCTAAAACAGCAAATCCTGCTGTTCCCCGAACTATGCCACAGTTGTGGTGGCTGCATGCTCTTCTGCCCACAAGACGCAATAACTGAAGAGAAACACCCAATCGGCAGCCTAAACTTCTGCAAAGCTAACGATTTGGAGCTGGTTTACGGCGAGCTGGAAATAGGCAAACCTATGCCTGTCCCAATTATAAAGGCGGCAAAACAGCAAATAAATCATTCAAAGAATGTAATAATCGATTCTCCACCGGGTACATCCTGCTCTTTTGTTGAAACCGTCAGAGGGAGCGACTTCTGCGTTCTAGTGACAGAGCCGACGCCTTTTGGTCTTCACGATCTACAGATAGCTGTTGAAGTCCTGCGAAAAATCCATGTCCCTTTCGGCGTTGTAGTAAACCGCGCTGGTGTAGGCGACCGAAAAGTCTACGATTACTGCACAAAAGAAGGTATTCCCCTCCTACTTGAGATTCCTTATGATCGTAGAATCGCAGAGTTCTACTCCAGAGGTATACCATTCAGTTTAGAAATGCTCGGATGGAAAGAGAAATTCCAGGCGCTATTCAGTAAAATTGAGGAGATTGAGCCACAGTGAAGCAGTTAACGGTTATAAGCGGCAAAGGTGGAACAGGTAAAACAAGTATAACTGGCAGCCTAGCAATATTAGCTAAAAACGTGGTTGTTGCAGATTGCGATGTCGATGCGCCGGACCTGCATATGCTTCTTCATCCGCAAATCATGGAAAAACAGAGTTTTAAAGGTTCAAAACTTGCTATAATTGACGTTTTTAAATGCGCCAAGTGCGGATTATGCCGTAAAACATGCAGGTTTGACGCCATTTCCGACGATTTAACAGTGGACAGCATAGCATGTGAAGGCTGTGGCGTCTGCGCCCTTATCTGTCCATCAACTGCAATAACACTAACAGAACGCGTGTCAGGAAACGCATACATCTCAACAATACCGCAGGGTTTCATGTCTCATGCACTGCTTAACCCCGGTGAAGGCAACTCTGGAAAACTAGTTACTCTGGTACGTCAGAATGCGAAAAATATAGCGATAACTAAGAAACTCGACGTAATAATAATCGACGGCTCACCTGGGATAGGATGCCCGGTTATCGCCTCCATTTCGGGTGTAGATGCAGCTTTAGTGGTTAGCGAGCCTACACTATCAGGTATACATGACCTCAAAAGAGTGCTTGGGCTCCTTAATCACTTCAAAGTCGCACCGTTTGTCTGCATCAATATGCATGATATTAACCCAGATATTACTAGGCAGATTCAGGAGTTCTGCCGAGCAAACAACATTGAAGTTTTGGGTTTAATCCCATATAATAAAGAGGTCACTGAAGCAATGGTAAATGGCAAAACAATCGTAGAGTATTCCCCCGAAAGCAAAGTATCCATGGAGATAAAACAGATGTGGACTAAAATAACAAAAGTTTTAGAGGTCACCGCAAATTGATACCTACCACTTTCTTCCTAACACGAGGCGTAGGCCGACACAAAGACCAACTGCAAAGCTTCGAGCTTGCATTGCGAGACGCCGGCATCCAGTACTGCAACCTCGTAAGCGTTTCAAGCATAGTGCCTGCAGGGTGTAAAATGTTATCACGCGAGCAGGGCTTAAAAAAGTTGCACCCCGGCGAAATCACATTTGTCGTAATCGCCCGTAACGCAACCAACGAGCCTCATCGTCTCATCGTTTCATCCGTCGGTGTTGCTATTCCTTCCGAGGCAACCCAGTACGGTTACCTGTCTGAGCATCACAGCTTTGGCCAAACAGACGAAACCGCAGGTGAATACGCAGAGGACCTCGCGGCAACCATGCTTGCGACTACAATGGGTATTCAGTTTGACCCGCAAACAGCTTGGGATGAGCGTAAAAAAATCTTTCAGACAACAGGGCTAATCATTAAGACAACTAACATTACGCAGTCAGCTACAGGAGATAAAGCAGGTTTATGGACGACGACTGTGGCGGCGGCAGTCTTTGTTAACCCGCCTTAACTACCTCTTCATTTTTAATAACGGCAAATTGAAAAACGCCTTTTGGCAGTGCTGCTTGTAGAAACCGTCTCAACTAGCAAGCAACCTAAAGCAAGTGCTGACACAAAAAGCCACTTTCTGCATCGTTCTGGTAAAAGAAAAGTAAGTGACCTCTATGTCTTCTTAAATTTAAAACAAAAATTCTAATCCTAAGACTCCTTCTAATCCATTATTAATTCAGGGTTACATAAAATTAAAAAGAAAAATAGTGTGGGAAATTGGATGTTTGTGCTACTGTATTGCGTCGTTCCCGGTTTTAGAAAGCGTAAACTTCTCAGATGCTTCCTCCACGAATCCAGCGCTCTTTAACTCGCGGAGCCCGCTTCGTACTTTAAACAGCGGCTGCCCCGTTTTACCAGCAACTTCTTCAGGCGTCAGTGGTCCATCTTTGAGCGATTTGAGGGTGGCTATACCGGTTGCGGTTGGTTTTCCGTCAGCTGAAATACATGGCATTGATGCTCAGCTCTCTGGAAGCTTCTTTTTGCATAGGTACCAGTCTTTGCATTCGTAGCCTTGCTCCTTTAGGCGTTCCTCTAATTGGTCTATTGTGGTTGGGGCTGGGACTACTACTGCGTCGCCGGGTTTCCAGTTTGCGGGTGTGGCGACTTTGTACTTGTCGGTTGTTTGTAATGCGTCGATTAATCTGAGGATTTCCTGCATGTTTCTGCCTGTGCTAAGCGGGTAGTAGAGCATGGCGCGGATTTTGCTTTCAGGATCAATTATGAATACGCAGCGGACGGTTTCGGTTTTGCTCTGCTGGGGGTGTATCATGCCGTATTTTTTAGCTACATCCTTGTTTAAGTCGGCGATGATGGGGAAGGGGATTTTTACACCCATTTTTTCCTCAACGTTTCGCACCCATGCGATGTGGGAGGATACGCTATCAACGCTTAATCCTAAGAGTTCAGTGTTTCTTTTTTTGAGGTCTTCGTAGATTTCTGCGAACGCCATAAATTCCGTGGTGCAGACTGGGGTGAAGTCGGCGGGGTGAGAGAAAAGTATCAGCCAAGTGCCTTTATAGTCTGAGAGTCTCAGTGTTCCTTGGGTTGTTTGTGCCTCAAAATCTGGGGCTTGATGCCCGAGTATTGGAGTTTCCATTTTCTCTTGTGTTTCTGACATAAAGTTCACCTAATTTGGTTAAAAATTCACAGCTTATTATATGGTGACTGGATAGATAAAAATTTCTTAACTTGCCAGCGCTAATTTACTTGGTCACTTAATTCGGCAATGCCTGTTTTATCTGCAGTACGCATAAAACTGCCTCAAGCAGAAAGCATTCCCAGGGTGGAAAAGCCTTTTTAGAAAAAGAGGAGAGGAGTTATTTATTGATTTCATTTAGCCTCTCTTGTATTTTGGCGAGTGCACTTTGCAGGTTTGCTATATGGTTTTCTATTGCGTTCTTCTGGGTTGTGAGTATTGCTGCTTCGTTTTGCGGGTTTACTGTTGGCTGTAGTGGGGTTGGGAGTGGTGCTCCGTATAGGTAGTAGCATGCGCCTCTGCCGTAGATTCGGCCTGGTCGTTCCCATGGTGGTAGGTGGCTGAATGGTCCTCTTCCTGGCCAATTGTTGCCGTTTCTGTAGCCCATTGATTTTTCACCTCTTATTTTGTGCTTATGCACATAATTAATTATGTGTTAGTGCACAAAAATATATAAATGTGCCGCCACCCAATCATACAATGACTAAAAATGGGTTGGCGACACAGACACGGACAAAGAGGCCGGAATCCCAAACCGATAAACATAGAAAAGCCCCTCAATAACACAAACTTCACACCCAACAAACAGACAAACCAGCCCCCAATACTACTAGAATTAGCTGAAGTAGAGGCACAACGCCTCGTCGACCTAGAAGGTCTCTCACAAGAGGAAGCTGGTATAAAAATGGGCGTTTCTAGAGGAACAGTTTGGCGTCTACTGCAAAGTGCACGAAAAAAAACTGTTCAAGCATTAACGGAGGGGCGGATGCTTCAAATTGACTTCCATCAAAATAAAGACGAATAATCCCAATCTCAAAGGCTCTATTAAAACACTTTCTTTATGTTTGTTTTATAAACATAAAATATTAATATTGTTTAGCTATTAAACTCTGAAGTACAGGTGATAACATGTCACAACGAATCGTAATACCCATCCAAAACAATTCAGGCTTAGAATCACAAGTCGCACAACACTTCGGCCAAGCACCCTACTTCGCACTCGTCGAAATGGATGCTGCCAAAATAGTCAAGGTAGAAATCGAAAAAAACACAAGCACACACATGGGCGGAACAGGCGACCCACACGGCGGCATACTCTCCCTAAGGCCCTCAGTAATCATAGCCTGCGCAATGGGTCCAGGCGCCAAAAACTGCTTTGAAGACGCCGGCGTACAAGTCCTACAGGCGATAGGTATCACAGTCAGCGAAATAGTTGAAAACTACAAAAACGGCCTACTTCAGCCACTAACAGCCGTTTGCCCACACCACCATCACCACCACGATCATTAACCCCCTCTTGGGCTGAATGGTTTCTGGCGAGCATAAATTGCTTTCAAGTTGTCTGCCCACTCCTTGAAGCGGTCCCTTTACGTGTCTTCCGAGTGCACTCGGCCAGAAACCCAGCACACCTTCACAGCAAAGAAATATTGTAATAGTCGAAGTGAAAATGAATGGCAAAGCGTGAGCTTTAAATGAAACCCCACATCACCCTTGTAAATCCGGCTGCCCCCGCCGGAGCCGTAATGCATTGGCCTTTTGCGCTCTTAGGCTTAGGCTACTTAGCAGCTGTCCTAGAGAAAAACAACTATCAAGTAGACGTTATCGACTGTCAGGTTTCCCAACTTACGCTTGAAGAATACAAAAAAGAAATCGAGAAACGCAAGCCCGACGTAGTTGGTGTAACATCTTCCACACTCACATACAAATCAGGATTAAAACTAATCAAAGCAGCACGTGAAGTTCAACCGAACATCATAACCTTCGCAGGTGGACCACATGTTACCTTTTGGGACGACCACGCGCTGGAGGAATGCCCTGAACTGGACATAGTTGTACGCAGGGAAGGAGAAGAAACCCTCCTAGAACTGGTACAGAGAATTGAAGCTGGCAAAAGCTGCAAAGACGTCTTAGGCATTACTTTCCGATCAGAAGGGAAAATCGTCCGAAACGAGGACCGCCCCTACATTGAAGACCTGGATAGCCTACCATTTCCAGCACGCCACCTTTGGCCCATGGAAAAATTTTCACAATATGAGGATGTTCTCTACCTTGCTATGACTCGTGGCTGCGTTTACTGGTGCGAATTCTGCTGTACTGTCCGTATGCATGGCCGCAAGTACCGTATGAGAAGCGCCAAAAACGTCGCTGATGAACTGGAATACCTTAACAAAACATATGGTAAAACCAAGTTTTCATTTTGTGATGATGCCTTCACAGTTGACCAACCGCTAGTTGAGGAATTATGTAGTGAAATCAAAAAACGCGGATTAAAAATAGAGTGGAACTGCGGGAGCCGTGTTGATATGGTGACAAAAGAGTTACTTACAAAAATGAAAGAAGCGGGTTGTGTCTCATTCTGGTGTGGTCTTGAATCGGGTACACAGCAGATGCTTGATGCTATGCGAAAAGGTATCACTCCAGAGTTAACCATGAAAGTCCTCGGTTGGGTACGCGAAGTTGGAATGAAGCCTATACCAAACGTGATCTTAGGTTTCCCTGGCGAAACCAAAAAGAGCGCATGGGATACCATTAAATTCGTAGAAAAAATTGCGCCTGATGCTGTCGGCTTCTATAACGTCGCTACCCCCTTCCCAGGTACCCCTCTCTACGATAACGTCAGAGCTAACGGTTGGCTAAGAGTCACAGACTTCGATAAATATGACACTACACGGCCTATTTTTGAGACTCCGCAGTTAAGCATAAAAGAACTCGGCAAGCTCCGTGAAGGTGCATTCCATCACTACTATCTAAGGTGGGCTTACTTTATGGATAAGCGACGACGTTTCAAGTTCTCAACAGCCATGGTTGTTGGCGTACACTTTGTTGCAAACATAAAGTTGAAACTGAGGCGAAACTAACTTCAGCTTCCACTTTGGGATTGCTGCTACTTTGACTTTGTTTAGCGGTAACAAGGCATTCTTAAAATGAAACATTCCAAATGCTCTGTATGTGCAAAAATGGTTCTAGTTAATGGTGGCGGGCCATTAGCTTTTTTATCTATCCGTCCGCGGTTGAATTAGAAACTGGCGATTCGAGGCTTGAGCGTAAATTGACATATGCTTTTTCCGTGCCTCTTACGAAAGTAAAGTTAGGTTTTGAACCCCTTTAGGTTAGGGCCGGGAAGCACAAAAACTACAATCCCCGATTACCAAAGAAAAAATTGGAACGACTGCCGCATTCAATTCGCTCTAATCTGTGGCTTCACCAATTTCTTCCTGCACTTTACCGACTGCTTGTTTACCTTTGCCCTTCATCTTCTCGCTGGTATCGTCGGTTGCTTCCGCCATTTCTTCTTGCGCTTTACCTTCAGCCTGCTTTCTTTCACCTTCAACATCATGTTCACTCATTCATAAAACACCTCATGTGGTTAACCTCTGCTCGAAAAATAAACTCATGGGGTTGTATGGGGTTGACAACAGCCCAGTTTTATATTGCCATTGCATCCACTTTGTTACTTCTTTATTTTGAAGGAAAGAATTTTCTGTATGGCAGTATAATCCCAAGCAGGATGAGAAACAACAGCACTACTGTTTGAATGATGACAGCTATACTAAAACCAGTAACTAACCCCCCGTGAATGGTTATGGCGACTGCAAAGAGTGGCAATATCCACATTGCATACCATGACCATCGATGACCTTTCCTGTAAGGAACAGCTATAACAATAGCCATTAAAGCGATGAAAGAAATGTAGATGATCGATATTTCTCTTTCAAGCCAACCATAAAAGTCACTTAACCCGGAATTTAACGCTAAGAGTTCATTCCACGTCATCCCCGTCAGGTCCTCCACCGCTTGAGAATCCGGACGAAGCTCCCCGCCTAAAACACCCGAAACAATGAATAAGAAAAACCTAACACCTAAAACAAGTACTACACCAAAAAGAATTAACCAAGCATACTTTTCATAAGCCTTCTGATGCATAAGCAATCAATCAAAAAAAGCCTAACATAGTAAATGGGTTAAGCTGCATATTAGCCTTATTAGAGCTCCACAAGGGTTCAGCGGCTTATTGCACACAACGCTAAATCAACCTGCATACTGCTTACTTTAGTATTAGGCGTGATACTGCTACCCATGAAGAATAGTAACTATTTTCTATACCTACCCACACATTAATCCGTATGTCCTCTGCTTCCAGAATTAGCCCAAATGTAACTATAACTCAAATGACAAAAGCCGAGTTTCAAACCGCCGTAGACTGGGCTAACACTGAAGGCTGGATTCCCGGTGTCCACGACATAGACAGCTTCTATGACACTGACCCAACCGGTTTCTACGCTGCGAGAGCCGGCGGCGAAATAGTAGGCACTTTCTCTGTAGTCAAATACTCCAACGATTATGCCTTCGCTGGTTTCTTTATTGTTCGTCCAGACTGGCGTGGCACAGGAGTTGGGCTGGCAATACAGCACTATATAGATACTCGATACGCTGGCTTTAACGTGGGTATCGACGGCGTTTTAGCTATGCAGGAAAAATATTCGCGTGCGGGGTACAAGTTGGCTTATGGGAATGAGCGGTATGCTGGAATAGCCAGCGCCGGCGAGTCTGAGAGCCAATGCCGCAAGGTCTCTTCCGGCGACTTTGAGGGCATAGTCGAGTTTGACTCCAAATTCTTCCCAACCGAGCGCAGGAACTTCCTTAAGCTTTGGCTTACTCAAAAAGACGCAACTGCACTGCTCGCAAAAGATGAAGACGGCAAACTCCAAGGGTATGGCGTAGTGCGTAAATGTTTCCGGGGTAACAGAGTTGGGCCTTTCTTCGCGGAAACTCCAGAGGCGGCTAAGCAACTTTTCAATTCATTAGCCGCATCCGTTGCCGGCGAAGAAATCTTTATCGATGTACCCACAGTGAACCCATCCGCTATGCAACTAGTGCTCTCTATGGGTATGAAGCCGGCTTTTACCACTGCAAGAATGTATACCAAGCAGGCGCCTAACTTGTCGCTGACCAAAATCTATGGAGTAACCTCTCTTGAATTAGGCTAAAACCAAAATCTAGGTTAACGCCTAGACCTCTTTTTAGAATTGCTTGTTTTTGTAGCGTCTCCCAATTTCTTCCAGCGTTTGAGCGTCTAGCACTTCC
>JAAYYI010000028.1 GCA_012515445.1 Candidatus Bathyarchaeota archaeon
AGCGCTTACGAAAATAGACCAAAATCCGAAATTAAAAGAACATTTGAAGGGTAAATGGTTGTATCTTGACGACAAAGGCCTTGAATTATCGGGTTCTACTGGGAAAGCGCCAGTTCGGAAGAACAAAACCGGTTGAATTTTATCAGTTGTTGTTTTTCTTTCAGTAAACCGGATTTTAGGAGCTTTTGCCGTATGGCTTCCTCAGTGTAGCGCCCGTCGAAACTAAACGCCAACACTCTGAGGTCTGTTGTCCCTGACTGATAGACGAAAATCCGTGACTGGATCGTGCCGCCGCCTTCTGTGAGTCTCTCACGTAAGGGCAAGCCGACCTTCAAGATGTTTGTTAGAATGACGTCCTTGGTTACGTTAGTTTTGTTGCTAAGCTTCTCAAGAATTGCAGCCTGTTGTTGGCTAGTTACCGCAGTCCAATCAACGAGAAAAACGCTCTCGTATCCATTGATCCCGGTTAAAGATTAAAGGCTAGAAGAAAGTAGCACAGAAGAGATTCGAATATCGTCTAATAGTGTTTTGACCTTTTAATTGTAATTAGGGTACCAAAAGTTTTTTGTTATCACTCTTTGTCCATTAGCTGCGTTAACATAAAAGTAGTAGCGAAGTGTGTCTGCGAATTCTCCGGATTTATTACGCAGAAACTAGTCTTTGTAATCTTTTTCTTTCATCTATAGCATGAGGTTTGCGATATTTACTTCACCGATATACTCAAGTTCTTGGGGTGTTTCCGCTTGTAATCGCTCTAGTATTTTTCTGATTTTATCTTGGTTCATAGTTCTTCCCTCCCGAAAGCCCTAAGTGTTGGGGACGATGCATTATCAGCGGGGGATGATGTCGCCGTCCCAGAATGAGGCAGAGATGCCTATGATATCTAAAAAACGGACAGACCCCAAAAAGGAGCTAAACAGTAATGCAATGCCCGAAATGCAAATCCAATCGAGTTGAACGAACGCGTAATCAAGAAGTTAAGTGCCAAGCATGCGGCTTCGTGTTCTACTTCGTTACGCCTGATACGGGCTCATCGTCCGATTTTAGCCGCTACCAACTATAAGCACACATTTTTCCCCTTACATGTAAGGGAATAGGCTTAAATGAATTTTTATTCATATGAATATTTAATCATACAATCACGGGTGTGACAAGTGAAAAAAAGCCTGAACACAATCTGCTACCGCATCTTCACAAACCTCGCCAACCCAACCCGCATCGCTGTAATCGAGAAACTAATCGACAACCCCATGAGCGTCACCGAACTCGCCACAGCGCTTGGACAGGAACAGAGCATGATCAGCCACAACATAAAACCGCTCATTCAATGCAATATATTAACCAGCCACCGAGAAGGCAAGAAACACATCTTAACCGTCAACCTAGAAATAGTCGCACCCTTATTCGATGCGATAGAAAGCCATGCAGAAAAGTTCTGCCCAGTAGCCGGAAAATGCCTAAATGAGGAATAAAGTATGAAGCGAAAAATCGTTAACATTGATGAATCTAAATGTAACGGATGCGGCCAATGCATCCCCAAATGCGTCGAAGGCGCACTCCAAATCGTAGACGGCAAAGCACGACTAGTCAAAGACACATACTGCGATGGGCTCGGCGCATGCCTAGGCCAGTGCCCACAGGACGCAATCACAGTTACAGAGCGCGAAGCAGACGCATTCAACCAAGAGGAAGTGCATGAGTACCTAAAAAGCAAAGGCACAGCTAAACCTGCCGCCACACATACACCCGCTAGCACTGAACCGCCAAAAATCATGTGGCCTGTAAAAATCGACTTGGTACCACCCAAAGCGCCCTTCTTCGAAGGAGCACAACTCATGCTAGTCGCTGACTGCGCCCCAGTAGTGATCAAAAATTTCCATATCTTCATGGCGGGCAAACGCGTAATCATAGGCTGCCCAAAATTCAACGACGCCCGAGCATACGCAGCTAAACTAACCGAAATACTAAAGATGAATAATATTGCCGCGATAACCGTTGTCCATATGGAAGTTCCATGCTGTACGGGCTTAAAGTGGGCAGTAGACAAAGCCCTTGAAGGTTCAGGTAAGCAGGTTCCAGTTACAGAGTACGAAGTTAAAGTCGGAGGTGACATAGTTGAGCTCTAAAGACAATAAAATGGAGAAGAACCCAGAGACATGTCCTGGCTTACGCGATCTAATCCAGCCGAAACCATCCTACATCAACTGCCATGTCTGCGGAGGAGAACTTGAAATCTGGAGCGACGAAGACAAAACCACTTGCCCCAGCTGCGGAGCAGAATGGAAACGCCCAGACGAAAACGCCGTTTGCCTGCAGTACTGCCAGTATGCCGATAAGTGCCGAGGTTTAATCGCGGCAAGAAAACACTAAGCCAAAAACTTTTTTTCTTATATTTAAAAAAAAATAAAAAAGGATAGGTAATTTGGTAATTACCTTTTTTTCAGCATTGACATTAAGACTGCGCCGACTACAACTATGGCGATTATGATTGCTGCGCCGACTGCTAAGACATAGGTGTCAGTCATAGGTTGAGCTTTTTCAGCGATTGGTGTAGGCGAGGCTGTCTCCGCTTCGTCAACTTGTATTGCTGTTTGCGCTGTTGAACTTGCGTAAGCATTGGAGCCTTCGTAGGATGCTATTATGGTGTACTTGCCTGGTATGTCTGGTTGCCATGCATAGCTGTATGCACCGGTTAAGTCGGTGGTTGCTTCTCCGATGCTGCGGTAGTTGCCGTTTGCGTCAAGGACGTATAATTGAACTGTCACACCAGTTGCATCAGTGGGTTTGGGTTGCTGCATGTAGAGGTACTCCATCCAGCTTGCCATGCTTTCTTCGGAAACTGCGGCTGCACCGTTTGCGCTTGCTGCCTTGTCGATTACTTTGCCCTCGATTAGAACGCTTGTGCCAAATGTAGAGACTTTAGGAGATGCTGTTATGCTTGATTCGCTTTCGCCTAAGCCGAAGCAGTAAATCTGTCCATCGTAGTAGTTGAGTGAGACTGCGTATCCGTCAGCGAGCACCGGGAATAATCCCCAGAAAGAAATATTCCATAAGCCCTGACCTGTAACTGCGTCGATACAGTACATCTTTGAGCCACGATAAAGCGGCGTTGAAGGCGAGTGTTCGTTGGTTACTGCGTAGATTTTGCCGTCGCAGATGGACATAGCGCTGTCTTTAAACACGTAGTGTCCATAGACTGTTTCTAATCCGCTGTTGTCAGTCTTCGCGTTCCAGACGTTCTCTCCTGTGGTAATATTGTATGCATGTACTGTTCCGTCGTAGCCTGCAGCGTAGAGCATGCCGTTTGCGGATTGCCAGTCAGCGTATGGCTGATAGACTCCCCATGCGTTCTCGTATGGCTGTGTTGGTCCCCAAGCTACTGCGCCTGTGCGGACGTTGATGCCGTACCAGACCATTGTTTCCTTGACGAATATCGGTAGGATGTTGCTGTCTATGAATCCGTTGAGTATTGTTCCTTCGAATGTGCGGTTTACTGGTGACCATAGGTTGCTAATTGAAGTTGGATATGCACCGTTTGTGTCTTTTACGATTGCGCCTACATCGTATGCGACGTCGCCTACTTTTGCCACACCCGGCGGGCCATCAGTGTAGGTTGCTCTTGCATAGATTACGCCGTCTTTGATCTTAAGTATGCTTTGTGTGCCTTCCATGTCGGGTACTGTAACGCTCCATTCAATTCCTTTTGTGCCGTTAGCAGGTCCAACTGGTCGATAGTACCAGTCACCTGACATTGTTGCTTCAAGCGCCTTAGATGAATTCCATAGGCTTAATTTGTTGGTTGCTCCGGAAAGTGTGTAGATTAGGATTTCACCGCTTGGTCCATAGATCATTGTGCCTGACGGTACATTCTGTACATCAAGCATCCATTCGCCTGTGAATGCATCATACATCTTGTAGGTGCTTCCAGCAACGGCCCAAAGATGCGGAATTACGCCGTGGACGTTAGGTGTCTGCCAGTTAAGCAACTGTCCGAAAGTGACGGTTGTACCATTCTTAAACCAGATTTCTTCACCTGTCTGTAGATCAACACAGTAGAGTCCCTGCCAGCCAGCGACACCTAAGCGTTGATTGAAGTATAATCTTCCGTCCATTATGATTGGAGGCTGGAATTTACGGTCGTATGTTTCGCCAGGGAAATAGTTGGTGTCGCCCATTTGTTCACCGACGATTCCGCCAAAAGCGATTTCTCGGGTCCACATTACGTGAGGTGCATTGGGTGCTGTGCCATAGGGGTTAAAGTTACCGTTTGAGTCATAGCATCGTGGTCCGTGCGGTCCAGCTGCGCCTCCTGCTAACCAGTTGCCTGCTAATGTGTTCCAACCGTGATTCTGTGCATTTAATGGTCGGCTCCAGTATTCAGTAGGTAGAGGATTGAAGGGTATTTGCTTTATCTGCTCCTCTTGCACTGTTAACTGAACTGTTGCGCTCTCAGACGCCTTATACCAGTTCACAATGCCTCTCTGTGTAATGTTCTGCCCTGGGAAAGTCACTTTGAATGTGTAAGTGCCAACTTCGTCGGGGGTGTACTTTATTATGCCTGAGCCAGCTGCGTCAGATGCGATAAGGTTCAGCGTTTCTACATTTCCGCTTGGATCGGTTATTGTCATTATCCAGCCTTCCCATCTGTCGCCTCGGGGGCCAGATGCTGTCGGTGGGGCTTTATCCATCCAGTAGACGACGTTGGCTTCTTGCCCGACGCCTATTGGATCTGGTTGTACTGTTAAGAAAAGCCATGTGGGGTAGTCTGCTGCCAAAGCCGATGGTATGCTTAATGCTACGGTTGAAAGTAGCATAAGTGCAATCACGGCCGCAGAAACCAATGCTTGCTTAGTTCTTGGTTTGTTTTGCATTTTTTAATCTCTCTCCATTTTTTGTAGAATATTATTCGGGTATAAACCGCTAATAAGCCACACTCACTAGAGGTGAGTATAAAATACAAGCAAGACGTTATTTATAACTTGGCAAAAAAACCCAAAATAACCCTTTTTAAAAATAAACAGGCCCTGCTTAGAATCTGAAGAAAGCGGAACTGGATTTATAACGCAATAAAAATTCAAGCGGTAAGCGAATAAAAGTGTATTAATACTCATTTTTTATCATACGTAAACTTCTTAAATGATTATGCCTCAAGAAGAAATTGGCTTTCACTCAGTGCCGCTTGCTATGCGCGCGTAAAACCCCTCACATGAACCCTATCCGTGACTATTACAGCTCGGGAGGCCCAACTTAGATATTGAGTGGGATGCGTGGACGAGCGCCAGTGAAAGCTACTTCTTATTATCAATAAGGTGCTTAGTCTATTTTTGTAGACACACAATAATTTATTAGTCGATAGCTGAATATTTTTGCTAAGAGAGTTGGCTGCTTAGTGAATACTCAGCATATCCGAGTAATACATGTCGATGACGATCGCTCATTTATAGAAACCGCCAAATGCATCCTTGAAGATGAAGGACCATTTCGAATTGAAATAGCCAATTCAGTCGATGAAGCATTAACAAAAATTACGAGCAGCACCTATGATGTAATAATCTCAGATTACGAGATGCCAAATAAAAACGGCTTGCACTTCCTTAAAGAACTAAAAACATTAGGTAACGTAACACCATTTATTCTTTTTACCGGTAAAGGCAGAGAAGAAGTTGTTGTCGACGCATTAAACTTCGGTGCGGACCGCTATATCGATAAGCACGGCGACCCACGAGTAGTATACGCTGAATTATCCGCTGGGATTCGCCAATTACACGAAAAAACGCAGGCAACACGGCTACTTTGGGAAAGTGAAGAACGTTTTAAAAAAATAATTACTAACTTTAAAGATATAATAATGCTAACAGAAACCGATGGAACTGTAATTTACATCAGCCCTTCGGTCAAAAACGTTCTCGGTTACGATCCAAGCGAAATCATTGGAACAAAACCTCGGTCGAAAGTGTACATTGAAGACGCTGAAAAGATGAGAATAGCAGCAGACCGAGTTCTAACCGAGCCCGGATTCAATGGGACTTCCGAGTACAGATTTCTAAACAAGCAAGGTAACCCGATTTGGCTTAGTCACACATATTTTCAGATTATCGAGAATGATAAAATTAAACAAGTTGTAAGTATAATAAAAGATATTTCTGAACAGAAAAAAGCCAAAGAAGACCTAAGCGAATCAGAAGCAAAATTCTCTGCTGCCTTCCATTCAAGCGGTGTAGCAATATGCTTTACACGTGTAAATGACGGATTAATAATTGATGCTAACGAATCCTTCCTGAATCTCTTTGACTATACTCGCGAAGAAATGATAGGAAAAAAAGTTGACGATTTGCACTTGTACGCTGGCAAGAATGACCGCCAACAAGTCATAACTGAAGGATTATCCAATAGAGCAGTTAAGAAAATCGAATTAAAGGGACGACGAAAAAACGGAACTCTAATATCAACCTTGTTTTCAACACAGCTCATAAAATTAAAAGAAGAAAATCACTTCTTAACAACTCTTATCGATATTCCTGCCCTGAAAAAAACCCAAGAAGCGTTATTACTAAGACAAAAAGACATCAAAGAATTCATGACCTTAATTCCAAATGCCGTTACATTAACAGACAAGGAAGGAAATATTGTTCATTCTAATGAACTGGCCGGTAAGGGATTCGGGATTCCAAACGACGAAGTTGTAGGGATGAACGCCCTTGATTTCGTAATCGAATCAGAGCATGAGGAAATACTTCAGAATTTAAAAGCCGCGACCGAAAGTGATCGTGTAATAACACAGACATTTCATGGTAAACGCAGAAATGGCAAAATTTTTTCAGTCGATGGATCTGCAAAAGCTATGCGCGATGAATGCGGTAATGTAATCGGTTTTATGATTGTAACTCGGGATATAACAGAGAAAATGAATAATGAAAAAAGAATTCGTGAGTTACTGGCAGAATCAGAAAAAAGAGAATTAAAACTCAAAGAAAGTGAAGAAAGATACCGCTTCGTAGCAGAACACGCAATTGACATAATAACCGTAACTGATGTGAATGGCGTTTTCAAATATGTTTCCCCATCTGTTAAAAACGTTTTAGGGTTGGAACCAGCTGATCTGATAGGTAAAAGAAGCGTTATAGACCTCCTCTCTCCTGAGACTGTGAAACACTTGAATCCGAAAATGGCGCAGTTAGTCCAAACGGGCGAATTACCGCCACAGCAATTCTCAATCGACACCATGAAGGGCAAAGTGTGGTTGGAAACTAGCGTCAGTATCGTCCGCGATGAGGCAGGGCAAATGACGTTTAACGCTATTAGCCGAGATATAACCCAGAAGAAAAAAAATCAGGAAGAACTAGATCGAGCGCTTTCACATGCAAAATTGCTTCTCGAAAAATTAAGCGTCGTCGGTGGATTCGTACGCCATGACGTCAGAAATAAACTTACCAACATAGCAAACAGCCTATACCTCTACAGGAAGCAGACTGAAAAGAATCAAGAAATGGATCCACATATTGAACGAATTAGCATAGCTATAACGGAAATTAATCGTATATTGGAATTCTCTCAAACATATGAAGCCGTAGGCAGCCGTGGATTATCATGGATAAAAGTTGCTGACGCTTTGAAAGAAGCACAGATACTTTCATCTATTTCCAAAACACCCATAATTACTAACAGCTTAAACTTTGAAGTACTTGCTGATTCAGCATTAAATGAAATATTCCATAACTTCATTGATAACTCTATCAAATATGGTGGAGCGCATCTCAGTAAAATTACAGTCAGCGCTCAGATGGGGGAAAACTGTGAATTAAGAATAATCTATGAAGATGATGGGGATGGAATAGACCCAGAGATAAAACCGCGACTATTTGAGAAGGGCGCTGGCAAAGGCTCTGGTTTAGGATTATACCTCATTAGTCGCATATGTAATGTCTATGGTTGGCGCGTATTTGAAGAGGGCGTTCACGGTACGGGGGTCCGGTTTGTATTAGTTATCCCAGCACAGATGAATAGGCGCATTTAAATTTTCCACCCTAATTTTAGGAGTAATCTTTTAAAAAGTGATTAATCTAGCGACTTCTACAATTACTACGGCATTAACCATTATCGAATGATTTTTCTATCTATTTATTGAAAATTACAGTTTTTAAGGTAATAAAGAAAAATTGGGTATAGCCCAAAAATGGGCTTACTTTTTAGTTAAAATGGTTCTGTGGCGGCGATGGAATATTGTAGACAACTGGATCTGGCGTCGGGTAATCAATGGACCATATACTTGACCAAGCTGAGTCACCGCTATAGAAATCGGCTGTACCAACACTACTAGGCGATGATAGTATACCGTCACGTGACGCTTCCACCCAGTATTCTTGTCCTGTTTGCTGATTCTGGTATGCAAGGTACTTCACGTTTAAATGCCAAGATATTGTCTGAGGTGTCTCTGAATCGCTGTGATCAGCGTAGTATTGCACTCTAATTTGGTAGGTTCCATATAGGTTGCCTGCACCTGGTAGTGATGAGCCGTAAACCGCGTAGTAGTGCTCGGGTCCATATCCAGCGGTGTTGTCCAAGTCAAGATAAGGCTTTGCTGTATCATAGCCTTTGTTACTGTAGTATATGTGGCGTCCCTCAGTTCCTGGTTCTTGAACATGTAAGTCAACGTCGCTTTCGCCTTGATCCCAAGTTAAAGTCACAGTCATAGCCGCTGGGCTTCCAGTGCATTTAATGGTGTCACGTAAGAATCCTGCCCAGTTACTGAAGGTGTTTGCGTCAGTTGCTAAGATCACGACGTCGTTGTCTCCTGTCATTAGGGGCACTTCTACGGAAAATACGCCGTCAACTACTGGTGCCGTGAACTTTCTGTTATCGACAAAGACTAGTGTTGAGGTGATGGTATTTTGTCCACCTGTGATGGTTCCAGAAATTGTTGTTTTCGTTGCTGTTGTATCTCGTACGCCATCGCTGTCCGTGTCAGCTGGAGTTGTGCCAGTGGGTGTTGTGTTAATATCTGTTAGGGTTACAGTTGGGAATGTACTGCTACCTTGGAATTTGCTCTGTGCTGCGTCGTATAGACCTTGATAGTCGCTGGGTGTCGAGGAAAGTTTGGATCCTGCATGGTAGAAGATGTTAAAGACAAGGCTGTCAGAGCGTGTGGTTCCTGAAATGTAGGTTTCATTGAAGCCGTTTTCGTACGTGAAGGGTATAGTGCGCATTCTATCTCCCCAATCGGATTCTGGGAAGTTGGGGTCATAGATTTGGAAGGTTCCATCAGAGTAGCCGTAGGTCATGACGGCATGAGCATAATTCAAGTAATTACCGCTGTTGGTACGTGCTTTTAATCCGATAAGTTGTGGTTCACCTGTTACGATCATTCCGGATAGCCAGCTTAAGCCGACTTCGCGGGCGTTAGCTTCTGCCCAGCCTACTTCTTCTTGGGTGAGTGAACTCCAAATTCCGCTAGTTGCTAGGTGAGCGCGTGCTGCGAGTTGAATTGCTGTTGCATCGTCACGCCATTCATGGGTGTCGCCTTCGATGTATTTGTCATTCAACCCTGTGTCTGCATAGTGATAAGTGTAGTACCATTTTGCGTAGCTAACCATACCTAGGCACATGCCGCCGGGTGTCTGAACAGAGCCATAGTTGGGGATAAACCAGCCGTTTAATTTTGGTCGGAATCCGGTGTCAACAGTGTAGTTAATACCGCTTAATTCAGAGAGTGATAAAGCTACTTTTATGGCGACGAATTTCGAGAATGACCCTGTTTCGAAGGTGATTGTGTGAACTGCTTTATCTTGGCTGAGGAAACCTGTTGAGTCAAGCTTACCCGTCGATTCATCATACCAGTAGAAGCGTATAGGAGAAGAATCATCGTCAACGAATGCAGAGTCGTAAGGTAAAGTCACAGTTACTGGTTTTTCGAACATATCGTATTGATTGAATTCTGGGGATCCTGTGACGTCGATAATTATGAGTTTGCTTGCCACTGAAGCAGTTTCGGGTAAGCCGTTTATGTTTGATATGTCAGCGTAGCTTATGGTGAACGTTACTGTCTCTGATGTTGCTGCTGGTGGAACAACGATTTTAAGTCCATACAGTGGACTTGAAGAGTCAGTTACCTGTATTGTTCCTCCTGTGGCATCTATTGATTGAGATGTTACCGAAACAGTGGAACCAGAGGATATGGTTACTTGGTTATTGCTTGTAGATGTGGTTGGTCCCGGGGTAATATTGGGTGAGTTAGTTACAGGTACGGTGGGATTAGCCGTGAAAAGATTATTGTTGTTTGGGTTACCAAGGTTGATTGCCCCTGAAAACACAAGAACGGTTGGCACAAGGATTATGAGTATTAGAACTACTGCTAATGCCGCAAATAGTTTTCTGCGCGATTTTGGCGATGGCGGTGGTGGCGGAGGTGGGGGTGGTAGATTCATATTTAGCTTGATTGTTCGGGTTATATTTTCGCCTAACATACTATATCTCCTTTGAGTAGTCGAAAGCTGAATGTTCACTATCTTAAAACATCTTTTAAGACTTGCGGTTGCTTGCTAAATAGACATTAGAAGTCAGTTACAATAGATTTACTAGACAAAAAAGAAGCAAAAAGAAATGAGGCCTCGCTGCAATGAGGCTAACTCTTTTTTAGCATTTAAGTGCCGTTTTGCACTTTGGCTATGGTCTTGGCGATATCCAAGATGATGGTTAAGTGGTTGCCCTGTTTTCCGACGCCCAATATTGATTCATCCAGAGTAGAGGTAACTTGTGAATTCTTCTCAATATCAGGTCCCCGAATAGTTGATACTTCTGTGACTGAGTCAACCACTACACCTATAGCGTGTTTACCGAGGTCTATTATGATGATTTTTTCGTTTGCGTCGCCCTTGTCAGGTAGATTTAGACGTTTGCGTAGGCCCATGACTGTGATTATTTGTCCTCGAAGATTAGTGACGCCTTCAACATAAGCGGGGGAGCCAGGAACAGGTGTTACTACCTGCATGTCCCTGACTTCGCGTACTTGCTCGACTGGTACGCCATAATTGACTTCGCCAATGGTGAAGTTGACGATTTGCATATCGCCATTATTCATTACTGTCTGCATATTAGTCCCCTTTGGCTACACGAGTTTTTATTTCTTTAAGTAGATTTTGTCGGTATTCGATTAGTTTTTGTAGATCTGCGTTTGTTTTTTCTGCTGCTGTAATTGCCTCTAATGCTTGATCACGTACAGTTTTGTTGGCAGACGAGACTTTTTCTATTTGTTCGCCTATTCCCTTAGCTGCCTTTTCTACATCTAATGCACCGGTGCCTACACCATTCGCAAGTACTGTAAGGTCCATTGCTGTTTTTTGAATAGCTTTTCCGTTGGCTTCGAGAGCTTCTGCATTCTCAGATACCTCTCTGGCGATTCCAGCCATTTGTTGTGCAGCGGCAGTTTGCTCTTCAACAGCAGATGATTGTTCTTCTGATGCGGAGCTACTTTCCTCTGCGATGCTGGCGACTTCCTCGATTGTTTTAGTTACTGAAGTAATTGCTTCAAGGCCTTTCTCAACACCGTTTGTTAGGTTTCCAACTTTGTTGCTCATTTCACCCATAATCTTTGATATGCCTTCGGATTCTTTAATGGCGCCTAAGACTATGTTTGCACCTTGCTCTGCACCTATTTGAGATTGCTTCGAGATGTCGCTCGTTCGGCTGCCAGCTTCTTTAATGCCTTTTACGAGGTTAATGGATGATCCAGCTGCTTCTTTTGATTGTCCTGCTAGACCTTTTACGGCGTCTGCTACAACTGCGAATCCCCTACCTGCTTCACCTGCACGTGCAGCTTCAATCGCAGCGTTTAGTGCTAGCATGTTAGTTTGGCCTGCAATGTCTGAAACCGAGTTTGCCATTTGGCCTACTTGCTCAACTGCGTTAACCATGGATGTTACGGCTTCGCCTACTTTTGTAATGTCGGTTTTGATATTTTCGATTGCCTGAAGGCCTTTCTGGCTCTTTTCATTTGCTTCTCTTGATTTTCTGAGAGCTTCTTCTGTTGTAGTGCTTGCGTCACGGGCGATTCCGCCTGCTTCATCCATTACTTTCTTTAGTGCTTCTGTGCTTCTTGCTGCACTTTGAGCTAAATCAGCGAGTTTCTGGGCTCCAACTGACACTTGCTGTGAGGCTGTGCTAACCTGTTGCATACCGATCGCCATTTGATTTGATATGTTAGCCGCTTGTTTACCCATTTCTAATAATCGATCGGTTGCCTTACCTGCTTCTTGCTCACCGTTAGCCACTTGTCCTGCAATATCTTCAACGGTTTTTGCAGCAGAAGCTACCTTATCAATTACGTCTTTAGTTCCTGAAACGATTTTTGCTACTTCTACTACTGATTCTTCTGCCTTAGTCGCCATTTCTGCGATCTGTTTGTTTGTTTTTATGGTATTTTCGTTACTTTTAACGATGCCTTGGGCGCCGCTTATTGCGTCTTCTAGGACTTTGACTTGGAATTCAACGAGCTCTTTTAGGTTCGCGTCTTTCTTTACGAGTTCTTTTTGTAAGGAATCAATTTTTTTCTCGTATTCCGAAATAATTTTCTTATGTTCAGTTTCCGCCATTTGGATTACACTCAATAGTCGTATTCAGTTTTCGAACACGACTAGGCGGTTACCTTATAATTGCCTTATGAATTCAGACTCCAGCTTCTGGTTTGAATATTTATGTTTTTTGTAGATGGGCAGGCACACTCACAACCTCAAAGTAGCCTGTTAAATGGAAGTATAATTGATGGTCATTATTGGATTTTAGACTGCTACTGCAGTAGATACTGGTATAAGGGTAGAGACAATTGCAACAGATGGTAATTGAAAGATTGAATTGAAAAAGGAAGCGCCGGGAATGGGATTCGAACCCATGCGAACCGAAGTCCACGGGCTCTCAAGGCCCGCGCGTTAACCACTCTGCCATCCCGGCACTTATTTCAACACTTCTTGTATGTTGTGCCTTTTATCTCTACCGAATTCTCCCATTTAAATAACGTTGCTTATAGTTTGGGTAAAGTTCTTAAAAGACCGAAAAGAACGGTTGCGTATATGTCTGATAAATTAGTGGTTGAGGTACCCAGTAACATTCTGGAAACCATCTATGCTGGTGCTAAGGAGCTTTACCCGCGGGAGAGTTTTCTGTTACTAAGAGGTAAAAAAAGTAAAGGACGAATAAAAATAAACGATTTACTCCTGGCGCCTTTCGCTGCACATGGACACGGAGAAGTCCACTTCAACCCTTACATGTTTACAGGAGATTTTTCGCTTGTCGGAACCGTGCATTCGCATCCCTCAGGCAACATTACGCCGAGCCATGTTGACATGAATTACTTTTTTGGCCGAGTATTGATGATTGTTGGGCCGCCGTTTGAAGGCAAAGACTGCATAGCCGCGTATGACTCAAACGCTGAAACGGTATCTATAGAGATCACTGCACCAGTACAATGTGGCGATGAAGAATTTTATTGACTACTTAAATCCAGCTTTGAAATTGCTAATTTATACTGCATAATGTAATCCAAAGCGAATTTGTCGGCGTTGCCCTCCGTTCCCCGATGCATGCGGTCTACGCCTCTGCTTCGTACGTGATGGTAGAACTCGTGAAGCACTACAAAGGGATTCATCAGCATATCACTATTTAGCAACGAAATGGCCTGTTTTTGTGCGTTGTAGCAACCATACGCTGTGGTTTTGCGGCCTTTCGGTAAACCAACACTAAGTTCTGGTACTGAAACCTGGTACTCTTTTGCAAGTAGCTCCAGCGCAGCTTCTGTCTTTCCGTTAAGAATCAGCCAGACTATCTGTGCCTTAAAGCCGCCGTCAATCATGAAAACTCAACCCTACAAAGCCTCAGTGGCATATATATTCTGCCTATTGGCCGTAAGTTCCTACACGGATTTTTTCAGCTAACAGATGTATATACTCGATTGGCCAGACGTCATCGCAGACGTCATCAGTTAAGATTTTCCGCTGATGATAGAGCGGAATCAAATCATTCTTAAGAAGAAGAATCAGCAGGAATTCATGCCCATAAGTCCGCTTGAAAAGTGCATACTTGCGGGCTTGGCGTTTAGTCATTGCGAAATGGGGTTCAAGAATGATCTTTCTCCCCCTTACCTTCTTTTCTAGAATGAAATCCGGCGTGTAAACTTCTTTGGGAAGAGGAAAACTGATGGTTTCATAACCATAGGGTATGTGCAAGCGAAGTAGAGTTAATGCAGTCTTTTTTTCCCATCCGCTCTTATAGCGACTCATCTTTTCATAGTAAGTTTGAGATTGCCCCGTGACTTTCTGCATTCGATCCAAAAAGTCAAGGGCGGTTTTTAGCGTATAGCGGTTAAGCGTTTTCTGTTTTAGCCAGCGGCCTAAAAGAAAAAATGGGTAATCAACCTTAGCTGGATCACGTGGGAAAAACCGTTTGGCATAATCAGTTAGTTTCTGTCGTGCCTCTATTTCCGAATGTTTATCATGCCAAACAGAGTAGCCTTGTGGAATTACACCTAAGCTTGATGCAACGTTGACGTTTTCCTTTGTTAATGGAACGTAGAGGTCTTCTGGTCGGAGATGACCGTAAATTTGCAGATCCGGTTCTGATCGAACCATCCAGCGCATGTATTGCCAAGCCCGGTCCTTCTGTGATCCACAGAAAGAAGGCAAGGATGCAGATAGATCGTCGATGAAATCTTTGGGTTTTCGAAATTGTTGAGAATACTTGAGCAAGTTATTCTCAGCTCTAAACCGTACAAACATGTTCACTGACGCTAAAATTTCAGAAACAGCTTTCCTGTTGGGGCCTAAATCGTTGTAGAAATCTGCTTTTACCAGTTCATTCTCGAATAAGTGAGCTTTTTTTATTTCAAAGAAGCTGTTGCCTAATGCCTGGTTAAGATAAACTAGCAGCATGCGGGCGTTTTCTGGGTATCTAACGACTGCTTCGTCAAGTATTGCGGCAGCCATCAGAAAGTAGTGGGCGATAGTTTTTCGTTCCTCATATTTTTCAGAGTACGGATTGAATAGTAGTCGTGGGCTCATGCGGCGGTCCCACTGGACGTCTTCTACATCCGAATTTTTGTTGATAAAATCTACCAGCAGAGGGGTTAATCCGTCCCGTAATGCCATAACCCTTACCCATACATTCAATATAAGATAGAACGATATTTAAAACATCCATATCAGCAGACGGCCCTACGCTAACCATTTGAAAGACAATCTTTTTGCGTAGTTCCTTTGACAAAGCGCTGTGCCCTAAAACGATGTGCATATATAGGAAGACGCTATAGTGGAGTGTGCAAAAAGCGTGGGCCGGTCGTCTAGCCTGGTTAGGACATCTGCTTGACGTGCAGAAGGTCGCCGGTCCGAATCCGGTTCGGCCCACCACTTAACTTTTACTCAATTAACTTGGATGATATTACGATTTCCGCACTCGCACTACAGCTTAAATGCACTCTATACGAACTAACCCTTTAAGAGACATAGATAACACAGAATACGGATAGATCAAGCATGGACATCAGAAACGACATCTACCCACCAACTCCGGAAACCAAAATTTACCTTCAAACCTTGACTACGCGAACACAAGAAGCCTATCCAACCGTTTTCCAAACCGCCGACGACGTCATACGCTATGTGAATAATTTCAGAAGCCCTAAACTCGCGGGATTATTTCTTGACATAGGCAACTATTACAGCGCCATGACGTATTGTAGTTGCCCAGCTTGCGGTAAACAACAAACACAGGTTTGCCAAGTTTGCAGCAGCAGAATAGAAGCGTCACCTTTCACGTTTCTGATTATGGCCCTGTCGGTTATGGAGAAACTGGCTACTGTGGAGTCAAGTGGAGTTGAGTCCTGGGTTGATTTCTCTGATTGGGTGAGCAGAAAAGATGTTGAAGAGGAATACGCGCAGGTTCTTAGAAAGGGCAAATTCAGAGATTTCTCAGCGCTTATGGAGAGTCTGAAGGGACGTTGGAGCAAGGAATTTGGCGGTCTTACAAAAACAACTAATTTCCTTAGGGCATCACTGAGCGCCGAGGAGAAGCTGACGCTGATCAAGTCAATCAGGTTTCTGCAGGCAGCCCCAGAGTTGCCAGCTAGAAACTTTGCAGGTGATGAAGAGATCAAGAGCTACGTCAAGAGCAATGGCGATAAAACTAGACAGGCAGGTCTACCGTCATGTTTTGAGCCCCGGCAGTACTGGAAATGCTACGCTAAAACGTCAGTTCAAGGGTACTGTGCAGACAAATCAAGCTGCCCCTTAGCAGCGGACAAAGATAGGCTTGACAAATTCTTTAAAGAATCTGTAAAAACCCTTTATGACTGGCGGAACAGGTTTATTCACGATTTAAAGTTGCCGCCCGTAAGAGAAGGCGCCTTTTATGGAGTTCACTATCGGGGGAGCCTTACTGTTGCAGAGTTGAAAGTAGCGATGTTCAAACCGGTTCTTGAGGGCTTAATTAAAAAATTCTTCGATAAATACCAAATACAGAATTCAGTTACGTCTAAACATGCCAAGAAGTCTCGGTAACCATTTAAACCTCATTTTACAGTAAACCCCTTCCCACGCGCGCGTAAAGAAAATGAAGTAGCAGGGCGGTACTCTCTTCTTCTAATTTAAAAATAATTCTAAAATATCCGCTAAATCCGACGATGCTTAAGCCAAGTTGCATAAACGCCCAGATAATAATTTAAATCCGACGAGCCATAACCCTTTTCAAATTAAACTTAACTTCAGCACCAGAAGGCAAACAGTAATGGTCGAAAAATCTTTCCCAGCAGAAGCTTATCAACTTCCATTCTTCAAGCAAGAAGGCTTCACCCGTAAACAGTGCCCAAAATGCGGCGAATGGTTCTGGACACAAAACCAGCAGCAGGAAACCTGCGGCGAATCCGGCTCCGATGAATGCGGATGCTACAACTTCCTCGGCAACCCCGCCACAAAAAAATCGTTCACGCTCCCCGAAATGAGGGAAGCATTCCTATCATTCTTTGAAAAAAACGGCCACACACGCGTAAAACCTTATCCAGTCGTGGCAAGATGGCGAAAAGACATCTACCTCACCCACGCCTCCATCATTGACTTCCAGCCCTACGTAACCGAGGGCATCGCTCCCCCACCGGCAAACCCGCTGGTCATCTCACAGCCCTCAATCAGATTAACCGACATAGCAAACACCGGCCCCACATTTGGACGCCACCTAACAATCTTCGAAATGGGCGGCGCACACGCATTCAACTACCCAGACAAAGAGATTTACTGGAAAGACGACACCGTCCGGTTACACCAGCGCTTCTGCACCGAAGCACTCGGCATCGCCTCAGACGCAGTAACCTACAAGGAGAGCGTTTGGGCTGGCGGCGGCAACGCAGGGCCAGCGGTGGAATGCATTGTCGGCGGAATCGAAGTCGGCACACTTGTCTTCATGCAGTATAAAGTGGTCGGCGACGAATTCGTACAGCTCCCTATCCGCACGGTTGACACCGGTTATGGCATTGAACGGTTCACTTGGATCAGCCAGGGTGTCCCAAGCCTATTCCAGGCAGTCTACGGCGACTTACTAAGCAAAGTAATGACTATGGCCGGCATAACAAACATAGACAACGACTTCCTTAGCCGAATAGCAAAATACTCTGGGCTAGTCAGCGTAGACAAACGCGCGAACCGCATGGTTGCACGCAGACGAGTCTCAGAACTCACAGGCATCGACCTCGAAACGCTCGAAAAAACACTGGTACCAATCGAGAACGCTTGGGCAGTAGCTGACCACACAAAAACACTCAGCTTCATGCTATCTGAGGGCGTCGTGCCATCCAACATACAGGAAGGCTACCTAGCACGTTTGCTATTCAGACGCGTTTACCGCTTAATGCGCACACTTAACATGAACCCAGATGACCTCTACACTATCCTTGGTTTGCAGGCGGATTACTGGGCAAGCAATTTCCCGCACATCAAAGCCATGCAGCACGAAATCATGGAGATGTTAAAGGTTGAAGAAGTAAAATTCAAGGATACACTACAACGCGGCGAAGGCATGATAAAACGGATCGCAGACGACCTAAAATCCAAAGGAACAGGCAAACTCTCACACGAAACACTAGCAGAACTCTACGATTCACATGGATTACCCCCAGAAATCGTCAAACAGGCAGCTGAGAAAGAGGGCGTAGAAGTCACAGTTCCAGAAAATTTCTACGCATTAATTGCGGCACGCCACATGGCGGCATCCAAACCTGTCGAAGAGGAGGAAGCTAAAGCGGAAAAGGCGCTTGAAGCCGAAGCGGAGAAGCTCCCCGCAACCGAGCCAATGTACTACTCGGATGTTTACTGCCGTGAATTCGACGCTAAGGTCCTCAAAGTGGTCGAAAACATTTACATCATATTGGACGGCACATGCTTCTACCCCGAGGGCGGCGGACAACCATGCGACATGGGCACCATCACCTACGGCAACAGCAAACATGACGTTGTTGAAGTAACTAAAATCGGCAAAGTTATCGTCCATAAACTAAAGCAGCAGGCAACATTCACCGAAGGCGCCACAGTGCACGGCAGCCTCGACTGGGATAGACGCTACCAACTCATGAAATCCCACACCGTCACACACCTAATCAATGGGGCAGCGCGTCGAGTGCTTGGCGAACATGTGTGGCAGTCGGGTACCCAGAAAGGGCTCGAATCGTCACGTCTTGACATCTCTCACTTCTGCCGACTCAGCCAGGAACAGGTCCACCAGATCGAAACCTTAGCTAATCAAGCTATTGCAGCTAACTATAAAGTCGAAACCAAGTGGTATCCGCGTAACGAAGCGGAGTCGCTGTATGGCTTCCGGCTTTATCAGGGCGGCGCTGTGCCGGGCAAAGATATCCGCGTTGTCAAAACAGGCGACTGGGATGTTGAAGCATGCGCCGGAACCCACCTTGGGTCCACAAGTGAAGTCGGCTTCGTAAAAATCGTCTACAACGAACGTGTGCAGGACGGGGTTGAACGCTTAGGCTACGCAGTTGGCCTCAGAGCGCTTAAGGCAGTGCAGAATCAGGAATCGCTGCTCAGCCGCGTCTCGGAAGTGCTTAATGCGCCGACTGATAAGCTGGATAAAACCGCGGAGAAAATCATGAAGGACTTTAAAGAGGCACAGGCCGATAAGCGGCGCCTAGTTAAGGAACTCGCAGAACGCGAAAGCACCACTGCATGTCAAGCAGCCTCCGCAGAAGCCATTGAAATCCAAGGCGTATCGATCGTTAAACGCGACTTCGGCGACATAGTGGACGTAAACCGCATGGTGCAAACCGCCACTGAAGTAATCAAGCATAACGACGCAGCCGTCACAGTCTACTTCGGCCAAGATGGTAAAACCTGCCGATTGATGATAATGGCGGGGGAAGCAGCGGTCAAGAAAGGCTTCAACGCAGGCGCCATTGTCAAGGAAGTTGCGCCGATTATGGGCGGCGGAGGCGGCGGCAGACCCAACTTTGCACAGGGCGGCGGAACCAAATGCGATAAACTCGCCGACACCGTCGCTGCAGCAATCGAAGCCGCAAAGAAGCAGATTAAGCCTTAAGGGCTTCTTTTCTCTTTTTTAGAGTTCTGTTTTTATATCAGCCCATGCTATGCCATTGGGCAGGTGTCTGGCGTGGACGCGTTTAAAAAGATCATTATCTGCTCGATCGTTGTACTGCTGGCGGCTGTAGGCTTCATGGCTTACGTTGCCGGCGACGCGATTTCAGGCGCAAAGATTCCTGAGAGCGAATCGGGAATAATCGCCGCCAAAGCACCGGTGAATGATGGCCACGCAGCGGCATACATGATTACTCTACAGAGCGGCCGAGTGCTCTACATCGCCAGTAACGCCACACTCTACGATGAGTTAACAGTTGGGTCAAGCTACGCCTTTACCGGACGAATTGACCTTCTGGGCGACATGACACTCATTGACTCCGCAAAGCTAAGAGAGTAGCGCCGTTTTAGGGATCAAACGAGATTTTTCACTAAACCCCCTGTATAAAGCAGAGACTCAATTGCTCGTGATACTGTCACCAAAATCTAATTAACCTAATAACTAATTATTTCAGATATGAAAAGCAGAAAAACCACAGCGGCACTCTTTGCTGTACTAGCTTCAACTGCAATTCTAATTACAGTCTACAGTGCCTCCGCTTATTCTGTAGCTTCTCATGTCCACGAATACAACGGTGTCCTGATTTGGCCAACTCCTGGCTACTCATTCCTTCCTTGGCCTGTGGCGCCAACAGGGATAATGATTATGATAATAGAGCCCTTAAACCAGACAGATACCCAATATTATCAATACGTAATCAACTCGGGAATTCTGCTAGTATTAACGACTGTATTGTGGTTAGCTACTTTTTTGGTCGCTCTAAAATATAGAAAACTAAACACTGCCCCTAAGATTGAGGCTGCGCATCATTTTCAATTGAACGGTGTTTAGACGTACCAATAAATCCTTTTTTATAGTGCCTTTTTTAAGCATTAACGCACCTGTAATTGGAGCATGCGACTTACCAAAATCCTAATCGGAGAATTTATCGTCTTAATCGCTTCAGTCTTTATTTTCCGAAGCCTCTGGACAATGCTTGACCAATACTTTGGCTACAACTACCTGCCAGAATTCCTGATACTTGGCATAGTCTTAACCGTCATAGGCCTAATTGTGCTCAATCACGGGGTAAAATGCGAGATCGAAAAAGCCGCTAAACCTAAGAGTGCCAGTCCTTAACCAGTGTTTTCGTATCACAGCATTTCTTTTCTTGCCCATAACGTCGGAGCGGTTTTGTCAAATGCCGCTGTGAACGCGTCGAAGTGATAAATAATCCTAAATTAAGTGACCGCGGCAGCGCCGTTTCTTTCTTTTTAAGCTCAGGGTATTTGCCGCCGCATTTCTCGCAGCGGTAACCTTGGTTTTTGCCCATTGATTTAAGACGTTTACCACAGGTGGGGCACATTGGGTTCTCGGTCTGCACCTGCTGGGCTAACTTAAGTACACTGATTTTTTCGAGGTTGATTGTCAACGGCTTGTTTTCGGTTGCCTTATGAGTTGCGCCGATGACTTCGAGTTCGTCGCCGACTGTTAGTTGCCGTGCGATTTTGTTGAGGTCGCCTGTGGGTTCGTAGGCAGCGCAGTCCACCTCTGCAGATTCAATCTTGATTGAGAAAATGATGTGTCGGACAGGAATCAGGCGCGGGTTTTTTGAAACTGTGCCTTTGACGATTACCGAGCAGTAGGGCTCAACCTCGCTTAACTTCGTCACGGGCTTTAGGTGGGCGTCTGTGCCCTGATTACTGCGGAAAATAACCCAGCGCTCAACAGGCTCCAGCGGCTTAACAATGTCAAAGGCTTTCTTGACGATTTCCGCTGATTCGCCTCTGATGCCAAAAAGGATTGGATCGGGGCCTCTTGGCGTTATTATAACTCGATTCTTCTCAGTGTCTACGTTGTTATACGTGTATGGCTGGGTCTGTCTATCCATCTCAAAAATTGATTCTTTATCAACCAGGCGTTTTGTACCCAAGTTCTCGGGTGTTCTGTAAGCTATAAGCTCATAGGTGTAATCGCAGTTCAAGGTTTCCCCGATGGCTGCCAACGCCCCGATGATGCCTCGGCAAGTATTGTAGCCCAATGCTTCCGCATGGTATTTTTGGATTAGCGATAGGGCTTCTTCGAGAGTAACGATTACCGTTTCGGCTCTTTTTGAGAAGGCGGTTAATTCCTCAGGTACACTTGGCGAGGTGTAGAAGACTATACCAGGGTCTGTACCCTTATCATTTACATGCGCATGCTTTTCCCAAAGTTCGATGGCTGTATCTTTAATTTCCTGCTCAAGCTGCGCCTCATAGGTAAATCTGACGCAGAGAGCTCCATTGCCCCGTGTCTTCCACGGCACATTCGGATTAAGTCTGATTAAGCCCGGGTAGTCAATGTAAGTTACGTTGAATTTTTTCAGGTTCTCGATTAAGACTGCGGTGAGGTATGTGGTGCATCCTCCCTTGGTTGAGTCGGTGTCGTCTAAGCCGATATGCATAGTCAGCAGTGTATCCAAGGATATACCTCTACAAGGAAGCATAGAGGTTTGAAGGTAAAAAATATTGTCAACAAAAAAGCTACTTATGCATACACCTGCACTTGTTCGCGGTCGATGACACCCTGTACCGGCTCCGCTTTTGGCCCGCTGAACACTATAGGCGACTTCCCCGAGGTGATCATCGTTAATTTAGATTCTATTCGACCAACACCCTCAATCTCATGGGTGATGATCCGTTTAAGCTCATCCATGCTCTTCGCAGATATATTGACAATTATATCGTATATTCCCCAGAGGTGATAGGCTTCTTCTACACCATCGAGGGCTTTTAATGCTTTAAGAACATTTTTTTCTTGACCGATTTCCGTATTTAATAAGACATAAGCTGTTGGCATAACTATTTTTTCTCCATTAGGGGGTGTTATGGTTGTTAGAGGCTTGGGTGCTCTTTCGTGCAAAAGGGGAACACAAAAAGCTTCAATGTATCCTCGAGCCTCCGCCAACCATTAAAAACTACAGTGCCTCCTCTGGCAACCGCCGCCTCGTTTTGCATGCATAGGCTGTTTATCATTTGTATCACCAGAGTACGCACAAAGGTGATATTCTGGCGAAAAAAATTTAAGCATATGTGGTTGTACCGACACAGTCACAAACGCTTAGCTGTTTATGCTAGGATGCATTATTCATAGCCTTCGTAGTAATGATCCTTGGCATACTCGTTTAATTCTTGTGTGCAATCAAAACGCTCGCCACACCATGGACACTTAAATTCTGCCCTTAGCAGTAACCTCACACCAATACAAAAAATTGTTTGGTCCGTTTAGGGTAAAAGGTTAGGTTAGTAACAGGAAAATACAATAAAATTTTAGATTTGAAAAGAATAGGGGATTATTTTTTATCCTCTATGACAATCATGGTGAGTGTCGAGCGGACTTTATCGAGCCGTCGGATTCTCCAGGTTACGATCTCCTTGAGTTTATCCATAGTTTCCGCTTTGACTCTAGCTACGATGTCATAGACGCCGTACACGGCGGAGGCTTCCTCTACGCCTTCTACCTTCTTTAGTTCTTTTAGGACGTCAGATTCAGAGCCTATCTCGGTATTTATCAACACAAACGCTGTAGGCATAATGATCCTCTACATAATCATAGGTCGAATAAACGTTAAAAAGATTCCTATAAGCAGCCAAGCAAAAACGCAAGCTACCAGTAACCTAAAAAACAGTGAAGCGACTACTTAGCAGGCTCACTACTATTCTGTTTTGTTTTGCGCATAATCCTCAAACCCGCATACTGTAAAGCACCATATGAGACTATCAGGCGGAACCACAGATTCACAACACGCGTTAGTATCGCTATAGAAAACGCCACATCAGCACTGGTGTTAAGCACTGTAAGCGTCCAGCTAGTAACCAATTCAGGAATAAAAAACGCTGCACCCACCGTCTGCAAAACACCCGTCAACGTAAAAACAATAAAGATTGCGTCCACACGGATCGGCTGACCCAACGCCGCGAAAGTCACAAAGAACACCATTAATTCAAAAACGAAGCTGAAAAGCGAAAAAATCATCGGCAAAATCAGCGACCGCGGCTTGGATCGCAACTTGGCGATTCCCTCATGGAAACCACTCAGTGCCCCCTCTGCCTTCGCTAGGAAAGCAGTGGGGTTCCAGCTTCTGCGGAAAAACCGGATAATTTTAACTGCTAAGCCGAGAAGCGTTTTTGTAGCGGACGGCTTGAGGCTGACATAATAAACCACCCCCAACGCCAATATGGATAGTGCCAGCACGATGCCTATCAATACAGCGGCCAAGACCGGCAGCTGATAGTTAATAAGCACAAGAAACAGACCGATCGATAGTGTGGAGATGGACAGGGTCATGTTAAACATTTTCTGCCAAACAGCTGAGGCGCCGACGCAGCCTAAATCAACCTTCGAATCCTGATTTAGCATGTAAGTTTTAGATACTTCAGCGGACCAGCCAAGCTGCGGCACGGTAGCTTCAAAAAAAAGCCCAACCCACGTGTAGAGGAAGGCTTTGCCCCGTGAAACACTCGCTTCAAGGCCGCCCAGAAGCTTGTACCAAACAAGCGAAGAGAAAACCGTGTTCGCCACATAGCATAGAAACGCCAGAGAGTAGATGGCGAGGTCTGTTTCTGCGAGTGTCTCTGCGACCTGTGCTGGGTTAACGTAGAAGAACAGGTAGAGCAGAAACGCCGCTAAACCTAAAGCTAACACGATTAAGATCGGTTTGGACTGTAGCGTTTTCCTTTCAGGTTGCATCAGGTTTCAGGCCTGTCAAATAGGTTGTTGGCTGACCTTTTAAGGCTTAACAAAACCTTGGGCCCCACAGGTTAAGGGCTATATGCTGGCTTATGGTGCCTGCGGCGAGCTACAAATGCAATAATCAATACAATTATTATCAAAATAAATGCAATCACGATCGCGATTAATGCTAAGTCACTGCTTGGGGCTGCATCGGGCTGCCACATGTTGGTAGCGGAAACAACCGAATGAATACTGTATGCCACCGTCTCCGTGTACCCTTCCACACTAACGCCCGTCTTTTGATCCCAAACATACGTGTTACCATGGATCGTAGCTGTAAGGACGGTTCGTTGAGCCCCCGCATAAGACCGGACTTCAGAGCCAGTGATGTTTACGCTGCCATAGTTCTCTTCTGGGAAACTGTCACCTACCTCTAAGCCTGCAGGGATGATAAAATC
>JAAYYI010000029.1 GCA_012515445.1 Candidatus Bathyarchaeota archaeon
GCCCCTAATCCAGCTGGTATGCTTCCTCCCCGTGCTCGCTAATGTCCAAGCCCGCATCTTCAGCGGCTGGGTCAACGCGGAGCGGCGAAACTTTGTTCACTACTTTTAGCAGAGCGTATGAGCCGAAGAACGCCAGCGGCACTACAACCGCCAGCGCCCCAAGCTGGGCGAGGAACTGGTCTACGTTGCCGTAGAACAGGCCGGTAGCGCCGATTGAAGCGAATAGGCCTGTCGCGATTGAACCCCACAGGCCGCCGACTCCGTGGCAGGCGAAGACGTCCAGGCTGTCGTCGATTCGGCTTCTGCCGGCGCGCCAGTGGCTTACCGCGTTTGAGAGTACACCGGCAACCAAGCCTATTACTAGCGCAGCTGGGACCGTGACGAAGCCCGCTGCTGGAGTGATAGCGACTAATCCCACGACTGCGCCGATTGCGATGCCTGTGGCGGTCGGCTTGCCTTTTAGCACCATATCCATTATCATCCAGCTTACTGCCGCGGCTGCCGCTGCAAGGTTCGTTGTCACCAGTGCTGAAGCAGCTAAGTCGTTTGCAGCTAAGCTGCTGCCTGCGTTGAACCCGAACCAGCCGAACCACAGTAATGCTGCGCCGAGCAGGACGTAGGGAACGTTTGTCGGCTTAAAGCACGGTGGAGTCTTCTTTTCGGTGTCAATCTTCTCCAGGTGATCCTTCCAGTCGACAGATCCGCTTCGGCGGTGACCCAGCTGGAGTGCTACCGCGAGCGCTGAGATGCCTGCTGTTACGTGTACTACTATGCCTCCTGCAAAGTCGATTGCGCCGAAAGCTCTCAGCCACCCTCCGGGGTTCCAGACCCACATCGCGATCGGTATGTAGATTAGCGTGCTCCACAGGACCATGAAAATCATCAGCGACTTGAAGCGAATACGTTCGGCACATGCGCCGATGATCAAGGCTGGGGTGATGGCTGCGAATTTTAGCTGGAAAGCAAAGAACAGTAGCTCGGGAATTGCCGGCGCCAGCGCTGTGTTAACACTTGAGATGTCAAGTCCGCTGAGCCCGATTAAGGTGGGGCTGAATCCGATTACGCCGCCAATCGAGTTTCCAAACACCAAGTCGTATCCGTACAGTGCCCAGATTATGCTTACAACGGCAAATATCGCGAAGCACTGCACGATTGTTGATACAAGGTTCTTTTTGCGCACTAGTCCTCCGTAGAAGAATCCTAATGCTGGCGTCATTAACATGACTAAGGCTGTTGCGGTTAATACCCAAGCTATATCTCCTGCTGCCAATTTCTCAATATCTCCTTTTTCATTTGTTTATTTTTCAGGTTAATAGTTGAACAAATAACTGCGGAAATTATATAAGGATATCCAAGTGGAAATATATGAAACATTTTCCTAAACAACACCGATCAATGGTCCAGCTATTGACGCCTGGAATGTAAGTACCGAAAATCAACAAACCTCTTTCATATCAGTTTAACATAATTAAATTAGCACTTGGAAGGAGAAGAAAAGGTGCGTATCTCTGAATTACAGGTTAAACCCCGACGTTGCCTGCTTTAAATAAGGCGGGTCTAGAAAAAAATCGCAGTTGAAAGGCGCTACTTGTCGATGTTTGTTAAGCCCACTGAAGCGAAGTAGCTCTCTCTTGACTTGAAACCCGAATAAAGGTACCAGTCCCGAACGGTTTTACTCCAAACCACACGTATACCCATCGGAACCCCCAACAGCTTCAAACCCAGAAAACGCAGCACATAGTTCTTGTCCAGCACGTCGCTTTTCACCGTATAACAGCCCAGCTTCTGAGCCAATGCCGCAAACACCGTGAAATCGAATTTGTTAATATGATGCTGCTTAAACCACGCCTGCCTCGACCTAGGCTCGAGGCGTTCGCCGCGCCGATGCACCGTCTCGATAATAATCAAATCGCGGCTAACCCGAACAAGCTCAGAGGCCATCAACCCTGGCTTAGCCACATGCTCAATCACCTGGCGAGAAACAGCCACATCAAAACATGCCGATATAAAAGGCAAAAACTCCGCGGAGCACACCACAAAATTCGGCACGTTCCTGCTGTTGATCGCCGTGTTGGCTGTATCAAAACTTCTATGCTGCTCAGTATCCTTTGAGTACAAATCGCAGTTTACGTCGCCCACAGGCGAGTTCCCGCAGCCCACATCAAGCACAAACATAGCCTAACGCCCACTATTCTGGAGCCATCTACGGTTAAACTCCATATAAACACTTTTCTATCCACAAAACATAAGAGCCCACACAAGAAAACCAGCAATCAGCTCCAAAACCCCGCCGACCACCAAACCAGCCTCGACACGTAAACCTTATAACAATACACCGCCATTTTGCCAATACTGGATGCACAAATTATGAAATTAGGCACGATGACTTTTCAACCCCACAGACCAGCGGGCTTTGACTTCCACGTTTACCGTGTAAAACCCGAAACCGGCCTCAGACTGCAACCGCAGCCAGACATGGCCAGCAACATCGCAGTCTTCGCCGACACAAAAACCGGACAAACACACCCAGACTGGATCAGCCAATCCGTACTCGGCCCAGCAAAATTCGGCAACAACAACTTCAACATCTACTGGAGCGTACTCTGCCCAACACAGCCAGACTACCGGGAAGACCAACTAAAATACATCAAAGAAGTAGACCGCCAATCAAACGGCATCTGGCTAAACAACTACTACTTCACAGAACACAATCACTGCAACTGCCCAAGATGCCAAACACTACAAACAAAAAGCGGCCTTAGCTGGATTGAATGGAGACGAAAAGTAGTCAACGAATTCCTCCAGCAAATCCGCAGAGAAATCAAAGGCGAACTCGTACTAAGTCTCCAGCCAGACCCAGCAAGTTCACTTGAACGCTACGGCGTAGACTTCAACGACATCGCAAAATTCGCAGACAGATTCAACGTAGTTATATTCAGCAAGAACTACGCGACGCCCTGGTACTGCGAAATGCTTGCACGCGGCTTCAAAAAGCAACTAACAAAGCCATTCTACATCAACCTATACGTTTACGGCCCAGGCGACTTAGCGCAGGATGTACCAACACCAGCCGAAATCTTAACTGCAACCGTTAGATGCGCACGTGTCGGCGGAGTGGACGGCTTTGTTTACTTTAGCGACGGCGAAAAGGAGATGCAGAACTTCCAGAAAGCCGCAGTAGAGAATATTGCGCTTCGAACTAAACTTTCGAGCTTCGGGGGAGAACCAGTACAGCAGTTCCTCGGCGCAGTTGAGAGCTGGGAGAAGCTCTTCAAGTAACCTTCTCTTTTTTCCGTCACGTTTTTATCGCCTTAGGCTCCTAGCTATTTTGTGCGTGGTTTTTGCGTCAGAGTTCTTCTCAGCGTTAGTTCCGGCGACGGTTGCTCTATTTATTATCGTTGACCCATTCGGCAACATACCAATCTTCATCAGCTTAACGGAGAAAGTGGAACCCGCACGGCGCAACAAGGTTTTCAATTTGGCAACGCTCGTGGGGTTTGTGCTGCTGCTGTTCTTCGCGTTTTTGGGGCAGGAAGTGCTGGCGATTTTCGGGCTCTCAATCTACGCTTTCGGAATTGCAGGAGGCATTTTACTTCTGATTATCTCTGTTAGGATTCTGGTGACTGGTAGCATGCATGAAGCGTCTGATTCGCCTGAAAGCCTCGGTGCAGTGCCGATTGCGATGCCGCTACTGGTTGGTCCCGGAGCAATCACGACAACCATTTTCAACTTACAATCATATGGGATAGCAGTTTCAATTGCCGCAGTATTAATCGTGTTGTCTGTTACGTGGGTTATATTGCGTTTCATCAACCGCATATACCGCGTACTGGGCAAAACAGGTGCATTAGTGATAGCGAGAGTTATGGCGCTCTTTATTGCAGCGATAGCGATCCAGTACATCTTAACTGGCGCAACACACTTCATCGAAATAGGCCACACATAAAGGCTCTGATTACAGCTGTGCACTTCTCGCTAGTTGCCTTAAAATACTAAAATCTTAGTCAGCTGCCTGCCATGAGGCTTCAACAACCACATTGGAGAAAGAGAAACACACAGAAAATGAAACCTAAAACCTCACGGCAGACCAGCCGACCGGCTACTTCGCCGCATTAATTATCCAAAGTTGCCTGCGATACAAAAACAGATGTGACTACAGAATGAACCAACAATTATTCCCAACACTGCTCATCTACATAAACGCTTTTTATTCAAATTCCGGCGATGTCTCCCGTGCCCCTTCTCCCCTTCTTTTTCTGTAGTATTTTGCGTTTGTTTGGTTCTTTGGTTTAGTTCTGGAGGTTCTTTCCTTGAGCGGTAGCTCTCTTGATTTGCGGTCCGTTAAGTCGTTTGTTGGTCAACGCGTGAATGTAACGTTGACGGATTGCGCTGTTTTGGTAAACGTGCGGATTAAGGCGATCAGATTTGGTTGGCTGGTTTTTACTGACCCTAAGGTGCCTAAGGTCAAGTTGGACAATGTGACATTGCTACAACCAGTCAAAATGCTCTGGGATAGCTCAGTAATACGTCGATCTCAGAAGGTTACATCTGGTCCAACCAAGTTTATTGCTTGGCGGCGTCGGCATCGATGCGGCGCCTGTAGTTGTGATCGTAACCGTTTCGGGGCCCGTCTTTTGGGCGTGCGTAAGTGTACTCGGTGTCCAGCTCTGCAGGAGGCTTCGGCATAGTGGCTTCTATTGATTGTCGCTGGGTAAATTGTCCTGATAAGAAGTGCTCGGATCGTCAGCGTAGCCATCACTGTGGTAAACAAAGAAGGATACTTGATTTTGGAGGGGAGCAGTTTGGGTAAGCCTAAGCATGTTCCCTTGTTTGGCAGGATTCATAATTGCTGGACTTATGGGCAGACCAAGATTAGGACGGGCCAATCAAAGGCGGCTGAGGATCGGCAGCAATCAGTACTGTTTTTGGCTGCAAATCAGGAACTGGTGATTAAGGATAATCCTAACAAGTTTGCGATGGTGCAGGAGAAAGGGATTGACCCTTTTGTTAAGACTCGTTGCCCTTTTTGCCTGTGTTTTCAGCTACTATCCAAGTTTCTGATCACCAAATATGATGAGCAGGGTAGAGGCAAAGGCTTTGATCGTGGTCGGGGCAAGTGCCCGGAGTGCAGGCTTAACTCGCATGTTTTGTTGACAAAGAAAAAGATCCCCTGCTGTGAGTTGCATTGGAATAAGTTGGCGGATGCTCAGATCGGCTGGAGTGAGGAGGGTTAATAATGACTCTCCAACGGCGGCAAGAGTTTTATCTTAAGGGATTTTATCCCGTGGAGGTTCTCTCTGAGGTGAAAGATGGGTTGGTTGAGGTTCGGGCGAAAACTACTTTTCTGCATACCAGCGCATATTCAAAGGGAAAACGTCAAATTCGAGTCGGTGTAACACAGAAGCGCTGGGTCAGACAAGGCGAAGTGCTGAAGGTTCCGTTTCGTCATGTTTGGTCGCATCGACGCCAGGTAGCTAAAGGTCATGCCTAATTATTTACGCGCGCGGTTGCTATGGTACTTAGGCATCGAAAAACCAGTAAATCAAGAAACCATGACAAGCCTTAGTCAAGAAACCGATACAAGAACGCTTTTAACGTACTCGCTTAGGATTGTAATTAGGGATAGCATGCGAAAGACTATTGCACTGTTGCTTATTCTCGTCTTAACAGCCTCGTCAATAATCTTTCTGCCGATAAAAGCCCAATCCCAAACAATCGTTGTTCCAGACGATTATCCTACAATTTCCTCTGCAATACAAAATGCCACAAACGGAGATACCATTTATGTTAGAAGTGGAACCTATACCGAAAATGAGCTTAAAATTACAAAATCCATTTTTTTAATAGGTGA
>JAAYYI010000030.1 GCA_012515445.1 Candidatus Bathyarchaeota archaeon
AGCCTGCACCGGCGGCTGCATCCCCATGAACTACGACCTCTTCAACTCACCACACATCAACCCAGAAAACTTCTGCATAATCAAACAACTAATAGTTGACACCCTAGGAGACCTATGCAAATCACTACAAAGCAACCCAACCTTCCAAAAACTATACCGAAAAAACACTCCACCAACGCCAAATCCGGCTTCAACACATCCCCATAAACCATGTGGATGCCAAGGCAAAACAGACACACAACCACAGGAGGCGAAAACAAATGAGTAATACACCAGCCCAACCCCCGCAGCTATCACAGGAAATCCAGAAGCAACTGAGCAAACTTAACACACAACTAAGCGGCGCGAACGAAAACCTGAGAAAAGAAGTCAAACAGGTAATCAGCGCGTTAGTAATCGAAAATGTTAATTTAAAGCGAGAAAACGTTCAGCTAAAACAGATAAAACTAAGCAAGTCCTAAAGAAACTTGCCAACCATTTTTCTTTTTATTCTTTTACTGTGTCGCCGTTTTCTGCCGGAACAAGCACCGCTGCCGCAACCGTTGTGGTCCAGAGGCCGTTTTTGTCGCCTGTAGCCGACTGGGTCGTGTTATCTGTCTTGATGATTAAGCCTGTGGTTTTGAAGATTTTCTTGCGCTCATCCCATGCTGTTTCTGGGTCGAACTGTATGCCCATAGTGGTCGCAAGCATGGTTGCTGCGAGATCCTCTGCGTAGTCGCCTGCGGTTTCGTCTGTTTGACCGAAGCTGTGATGCTCAGACAGGTAGCCATACTGGTTTTTGCCGCTGGGTATAGCTACGCCGACGCTGGAGGCTACGAGACGGTGTGGCTCGTTAGTTGCGTTACGCGCGATGACAACGAAGGTGATTTCGCCGGGGTGAATCATCTTTAAACCCTTTTCGCGGGTCAAAAGCTGGCAGCCTGGAGGTACAATGCTTGAGACGCTGACAAGGTTACACATCTGTATGCCTGCGTCCCTTAGCGCTAACTCGAATGATTGGAGCTGTTCTTTGTGTTTGCCAACTCCTTTAGTAAAAAAGAAGTATTTCGGTATCATTTGTGTGTCGGAAAATATGGATTGCAGAATTCATTTATTAGTGTTTTGTTTCGAAAGTGCCGATGCATTATTCATTTTCTGAGTCAACAAAAAAGTGAAAAGTTACGGTAAAAATGGCAGAGGAGCCCCCCACTTTTTAGGGGGATTAGTCGTTATGCTTTGACTTGTTCATGATTAGCGACAGTACTTCCGGGAGACCAATTAGCAGCAACACAACGAGACCTTCCTCGAGTCGGTCTATGAAGAACAGTATCGTGCTCACTACTACCAGCGCCCAGATAGGCAGGTACAGGATAGTGAATCTGGACTTAGAGATGATGTTCTGCTTGTACCCAAGTAGCAAAACAAAGAACGTCACTATGTAGACAGCGAATAGACTTACAACTATTGGATTCTTTATGCCCTCTTCCATGATTACTTCTCCCTCATGGATTACCATCGTCATGTATGTCAGGTAGGAGATACCGATCATAGACAAAGCTAGTATGGGTATGAGCCACATTAGGAACTTCATGCTGGCATAGACGCCTGTTTGCTTCTTGAACGGCAAAACAAGCGGCATGGAATGTAGCATACCAGCTTTCTCGATTACCGCAACCTTTCTATCCATCACGGTAACGTACTCGTCAAGGTTGTTCTGCAGGTAAGACTCCGCCTCTAATAAGCCGCGGAGGAACTGCGCTGACGCCCAGGGACGGATGTCTTGGTCGCTCATTGAGATATTTGTGACTTCTCTTTCCTGATAGGTGTCATCGAATAATTTCAGTGATTCCGCACCATCGATGATCTGCTTGATATCTACGCTGCCGGGCACGCATCTAGCATAGGTAACCAGCATCAGCACCACGAAAGGAGCGTTAAACCATGAGAGACGCTGGTCAAGGCCTTCCCCGAAGTATTTGAGCGTGTAGGTTTCGTATATTGTCCGCCATCTACCTTCCTTCTTGAACTCTTCTAGAAAAGACTTCAATGCGGGGAGGTATTCTTCTAGGTCTTCGCCCAGCTTGTAGAGAGTGTACACGGCCACGCGTGTGCTAGCGTTGTTTGGTTCAACCCCAGAGCCTTTGGTGATTGGCGTGAAACCCCACAGTCCCGTGTCTGGGTCTTGGGCGTTTTTAAGCCAAGCAGCCGCTTTGAGGATGGCTAGTTTGATGTTTTCGTCCTCTGGGAAAATATCCACTAATCTCCTGAAAGCCAACAGCGTTAGTGAGGTTGCTGAGACGAGGCTGTCTTCATATTTCCAGATGCCCCAGCCGCCGTCTTCATTTTGGTTTTCTATCAACCAATCTTTAGCTCGTCCAATGCATTCTACGACTTCCGGGTCGTCTTTGAAGTAGGCTAACGCAAGAATTGAGCGTGCGGTAGTGTCTACGAAGCTGTTTCCGCGGTTGATTAAAGGCCAGCCTGAACCGTAGTCTCCGCCTAGGTTTTGATGACGAAGCAGCCAGTCTTTGGCACGTTGCATGCGACTGTCTGATGGCGTGAGGAGTTTGTATTTAAGAAGTATAAAGACGGTTTCAGCAGTGGTCCATACGCCGCCGGCATCGGTAGGTTTCTCCGCACAGAATCCTCCATCGTCATCATCATCGGGTTTGTTAATTTGCCAATTTAGCACTTCTGCTTGTTTTCGTCTAATTAACTCGGAGTATACCAAGCGTTCCCACGGCTCTCTCTTAAACAAGTCTTTAGCCATCAAATCAGTTATATGTAGTTATAAAGCTTATAGATTTATTCATAATTTGAAGAGCGCCATTATTTATCGGATGGTAGTGAGAAACTAAATTTGTTGATGGTTAAAGGTTATAGCTGTCCGCCAAACATATAACCACCAACACCCAAAAAGAAATACGCTGGAAAAAATATTGCCGCAAACCCTCTTCAAAGACGAGTCTAAGCTTGACATTAACTATATTCCAGCGAAGCTACCACACCGAGAACCTCAGCGGCGGCTGCTTTCAGAGTTTTTCGGGTTCATCCTGCGATGCCCAGAGCGTATGTCACAGCGGGTTATCCTAACAGGCGACGTAGGCACTGGTAAAACCGCGCTGGCGCAGCATTTCGGTGCAGAAATCACCGGCGAAGCCAACAAGAAGGGCCTAAAATTCCGTTATGTACATGTTAACTGCCGCGAGTTCCGCGGAGCACTTCAACCTATCTTGCACAGGGCGATCACGACTTTCCGCCCCAATTTCCCTGCAAGGGGCTACGGCGCTGAAGAAGTTCTTGCTATGCTGATGCAGGTTCTAGATGAAGAAGAAGCGACAATGATCCTGACACTCGACGAGTTCGACAGCCTCATCGAGAAGGAGGGTTCAGACGCAGTCTACAAGCTAACAAGGCTGCAGGAAATGCGTCAGGGCAAACCCCAGCGGCTTTCGTTTATTTTTATTATGCGTGACCTCAAACCTACTGAGGTGCTAGATGATAGCGCCCGAAGCACTCTTCAGCGCAGTGTTATCCGACTGGAACGCTACGGAAAAATTCAGCTTGTAGACATACTAAGTGACCGTGTTAAACTCGCCTTCGAGTTAGGAGCGGTGCCAGAGGACGTTGTGGACTTGGTTGCTGAGCTTGCTTTTTCTGAGACGGGTAACGCGAGGTTCGGAATCGAGCTGCTTTGGAGGGCAGGCAAATATGCAGATGCCAACGATGCAGGAATGATACATCCGGAATGTGTACGCCAAGCTATGTCTAGCATAGTGCCTAGCATGCGTCGAAGCGAAATAGAATCACTTGGGCTTCATGAACGCCTGTTTCTGCTGGCTGTGGCACGGTATTTCAAGGAAAACGAGGAAGTCTACGCTTCATTATCGGAGCTTGAGAAGGCTTACGCAGTCATCTGCGAGGAATACGAGGAGCAGCCAAATAGCCACACGCAACTTTGGAGTTACTCGCAGTACCTCTCAAAACTCGGCGTTTTAAAAACTGAAGTTGCTTCTGCGGAGACTCGCGGACGAACCACCAGAGTTTCGCTGCCATCTATTCCAGCTGAGGAGCTTGAAAGGCAACTATGCGGCAGCTTAGGGTACGAGCGGAGGCGCCGATAAATGGAGCTTGAAGAAGTTTTTTCGTCTAAGCCTCGAATGAAAATCCTAAAGTTGATTTATCAGCTTGGCCAACTGAACATTTCGGATGTTGCCCGACGGATAAAGATGAATTACACCGCCACCGCCGCGCATCTGAAGCTGTTGACAGACGAAGGAGTACTTGCCGAGAGAGTCTACGGGCGGGTTCATATGTACCGTTTTAGCGACTCTGAGAAAGCTAAAGCGGTAGCGGCGCTTATTGAAGTCTGGGAGAAGAAGGCATAACTATTCTTCTTCGTGTTCTTTGCCTTCCTCAATGAGGCGTTTGACTTTCTGTCCGCCCATATGTCCTGCTTCTTCAACGGTCATATCTTTTCCTTTCTTGCGGTTTCGTTCACTCAAAAAAATATCACCTCCAACATAACTCAGATGGGTACTCAGCCATGCAGGGCTCATAAAGATATGTGACTGCCGCAAACCATCAACATCAGAGCAGTTTTGCCCAAGTTTACTGCAATTTACAAATAGAGTTAGAGTTCCACTATCTCAGCTGAATTGCGCTCAGTATCCAGCAGTGCTAGCGTGGCTTTGCCTGTGAGATACCCGCAGAGTTCACCGGGATTTATAACCAGCGTTTTACCTTTTTGCTCAATACCGCTGTTGTGGCTGTGACCATGGATTACGGCATTAAAGTAACAGCTGTCGATGAGAGTGTTTAGCAGTTCTATTTCGTCGCCATGCAGCAGGCCTATACGGTAATTCTCAACGCTAACCTGTGTGAATTGGCCCCGTATAATGCAGTTGTTGGTTTCTTGAAAGCGTTTTATCAAGAGCGGGTGGTCTCCGTCGTTGTTGCCGAATACACCGATGAAGTTGCAGTTAAGTTTCTTGAAGTGTGCTATGGTGAAGGGCGAGGTGTAGTCGCCTGCGTGCAGTACAAGGCCCACTTTCTTGTTGTTTAATAGTTGTACGGCTTTGTCTATTTGGGTGAGGTTATCGTGGCTGTCTGATACTGCGCCTATAAACATGGGTTTCACTCTCAGGATTTGTGAATGGTGCAGCAGATAAAGGATTTTGTGAATTAAAGCAAAATTTTAATGTTACATATATCACTTTTGATGAATATATCGATGGTCATATTATGTAAACGAGAATTTCATACATTAAAAATTTATAAGGAGAATCAAGAAATAAGATAAACCAAAGTGCAGGTGTCTATATGTTGCATGGCTATACAAAAAGACGCGACCAACTCAGCATTATAGCTAACATACTGGAAAAAGCCCGTGAAGGAGCCAGAAAAACACAGATAATGTACCGTGCAAACTTGAGCTTCACCCAGCTAAACGAATACATAACATTCCTCTTAGATACCGGTTTAATACGGCACCATAAGGTAGATGGAAAAGAGCGCTATTTCGCGACCGTCAAAGGACTAATCTTTGCCCAAATGTATAGTGAACTCTTAGAAATGATTAGAACTCAGCCTAAACCCGAAGATAAGTCGCAGCTTGAACCTGAACTTGTTCTAGAGCCCCAAAAGGGCAGCGGGTAACTGGGATAGACGCTTTATCGTTCTGTCTGGCAAGTATTTTTGCGATGCTTTCTGGCTTCGTCGCTCAATATAGATAGCGCTCATGCCTATGGCTTTTGCTCCCTCAATGTCTGCGTCGATGGTGTCGCCGACGAACACGGTTTCGTCCGCCTTAAGATTCATTAATTTGAGTGTGCTCTTAAAAATTTCTTCATGCGGTTTACGCCTGTTAACAGCGCCTGAAACTACAATCACATCAAAAAACCTATCAACACCGCCAGTTTTCAACAGCTTAAGAACACATTCGGGAATAGCAAAGTTAGAGATCATCCCAAGACGGTAATTAGCTTTAAGCGCTTTAAGCGTGGCCTCTGCATCATCATCGATTTTAACGTACTTGGAAAATTCCTCGCAGAACTCGCAGGTAGCCGCCGTGACAATGGGGCTTGACACGTCATAGCTGTAGCCAAGCGCTCTTAGTGTAGCCGCGACGCGTACGTTAAAGTGGGGCTCCTCAAAATGGAGGTCTGCGACTGCAAATAGCTTGTTACGTTCCTCTATATAGGCCTGCTCGAAGCGCTCAAACGGCACGTCAACACCTTGCCCGCATAGGTAACGGTACATGCGCCTAATCGATGGAGCATAGAACTCATGGTCCTTCTCGATCATCATTAAGGTGTCGAACATGTCAAACAGGATGGCTTTTATGGGCATCAGTTAAACCTACATCGGGTTCTGTTGAGGGTTTATTGACGTCGTGGGCTAAAACTCTTTTCTGCCTCCGCCACCTGCGCAGTACAGCATAATAAACCACGCCCGCAGCTAGGAAGGCAGCGCCGATTATCCACGCCTGCGAAGAAGCGAACAGCAAGAAAACGAGCAGCATAATGCACGTAGCTAAAGCGGATAATGGCAGAATTCGCCAGCGGTTGCTACCGTTTTTGAGTTTGTAGGCTGCAATGTTAGTGATAACATATGTGAAGACCAATGCGAAAGTGCTGATCGCTACAACCTGAGTTAAATCGACAAAAAGGACAAGCGCCGCCATCAATATGCCGGTGCCTAAAATCGAGTAGGATGGTACATGGAATCGACTGTGCAGTTTAGCCAACGAGGATGGAAGGTCTTGTCTGCGAGCCATAGAATACGCCATTCGTGACACACCCAGAATCGCTGTTAAAAGTACGCTTGCAGTAGCAACTAAGCCGCCAGCCGCAACTAGCTGCACTGATAATGAATTACCAGTTATCATTATAGCTGAACTCAGAGGCGACGAAGAAGCCGCTAACCCGGGTGCACCAAGCAACCCGACAGCCACCAACCCAACAAGCACGTAAACAAGCATCGAAATACCCAAAGACAGCAACAGCGCTCTGGGTACGTTACGTTTGGCATCCTTGATTTCTTCCGCGACCACAGAGACCCTTGCGAAGCCTCCGTAAGCGAAGAAAATGAAGAAAGTCGCGTATAGAACTCCACTTGAAATGGGCGTGAAAGGAGCAAAATTGCCCAAATCCACGCTGAAAGCGCCAAAGATAACAAAGAACGCCAGAATCAGTAGCTTAACGGCGACAAAAATGTTGTTTACTGACGCTGACTGTTTTGCACCAATCAAGTTGAGACCAGTGAAAACCAGACAGATAATTGCGGCCACTATGTTTGTGGGTACTCCGGGCACCGCTGAGGACAGGTAAGCTGCGAAACCCAACGAAACCGCAGCTCCGGTGAAGGTATTGGCGACCAGCCACATCCACCCCGCCAGGAAGCCAACGGATGGCGAGATCAGCTGCCGACCGTACTCGTAGGCGCCGCCCTCCACTGGTTGCCAGGCGGTTAATTTGGCGAAGCTTAAACCAGTTAGGAACGCAATTACTCCTGCGAAGAGCATGGAGAGAATCATGGCTGAACCCGCGTAGCCTGCTGCGATGCCTGTAACGACGAATATTCCGCCGCCTATGATGGCGCCGACGTTGATGGCGACTGCGCTCCATAATCCGATTGAACGTTTTAAGGCGGGGGGTTGTTTTTCTGTCACAGAGACCACGAATAAGCCATAGGAAGCAAACCTGACTATAAACCGTTCCCAGTGTATGCGGGTGTTCTTTTCGGGGAACAAGCTGTTCTCGAGGGAGAGTTAAGTCACTCAATCAACCATTGGATTAGTGGTGATTTGATGAGAAAAAAATCGCAGCGCTATTGGTCATCCATTTAGCTGCATTATCTTTTACAGCTTACCCATATGTTGCAATGGCAACCTTTGATGCACCAGAATCGTCAGAATCGCCACAGGATGCTACTAACTCACCCACGCCATTGCCTCCAACGCCTACCCCAACACCGATAGCCGGCACTGCAACCAAAGACCCCCAGATCACTGTTACTTTCAACCACTGGGACCCTCATGACATCACCATCCCAACCAAGATAGAAATTATTTCGCCCCGCAGCAACGATAGCCTACCAGAAGGATACGTCTACTTGATGGTGGGCATTAGCTCAAGTAAATGGCTGATAAACGGTGTCTTCTGCACTGCAGACTGGTTCAGCGGGCCCCAGCCGATCTGGTATTATAACCTCCGCTCTACAGAAACAGTCCTTTATGCCATGGTAATATTCACGGGTGTACCGGCCGGTGACCACACCGTCTCGGTGCATGCTAACCTCCACGACGGTACATTCCTCACCAGTTCAGTGTCATTCTATCTTGAGCCCGCAAGGCCAGGAGAGCGGTAAATTGAAATCAAGAATCACCGCGTTAGCACTTGCCATAATAATTACGCTTGGAGCTCTCACTTTTTATTCCATTAACAAGTCGGTTAATTCAGGAGCAACTTTAGTACCGACGTCGACGCCGACATCCACCAAGCCGCCTGTACCATCAACTCCAACAGACAAAAACTCGTCAGCCGCAGCTTGGGGCAACCCTCGCGAAACCAACGTATATCAGCTAACCATCATATCACCACAAAACATGACATACCAAAGTGGCAATCTTACGCTCCAAGTCAACGTAACCACCGGTTCTTGGGCAATCAACAGTATCTACTACAAAGCAGACCGGCTCGGAGATTACCACCGCATCTATAGCCTCAGTAATCAACTAAGCAATCAACTAAGCCCCAGAATTACTGTTACCGCGAACTTCACAGGTATCCCAGAAGGCAACCACACAATAGAAGTAGTCGCAAAATATCACGACGGCTCACACACCTACGGAACGGTTGATTTCATCATGAAAACCTGAGGCGGGCTACTTATCCCAGTATTCCCTTGTCCGCAGAAACTGGATCTTCGCCTTCAGCAGGTCCAGGTAGAATTTGTCTTCTTCGGGATGCATCTTGCCCAGAATCCGAGACGCAGTTTCCGGCCCAACGCCCTTAACCTGCAGTGCCCGCACTGCCTGTTTGCCGTAGCTCAAGATAAGGTCTGCTTTGCGACGTGCCTGACTGACCTCTTTTAACTCCTCCGGCATGAGTTCTTTGCCTTCTCTGCGGCGTTTCAGCGCATCCTGCAGCTTAAGCTGGTCCTGCGAGCGATAAAGTGGCGCAAGAAGTCCCGACCCGCAGTTGCCGCAGTGTGGCTCCTCGGGCAACTCCCTAATCTTCTGGTGTGTGCTCCACTCTCCGCACTTCATGCACAGCAGCGTCGTCTCGCGGGCTTCGATGGCCATCTTGAGTTTGTCAACGTTGTTTACCAGTACCTTCTCGGGCGCCATTAGCTCAGTGACGTCGCCGTACTTTGAGAGGATATAGTAGGCTAGCGGCGAAGGCTTCTCGACGCTGACATAAGTTGTGACTTTGATTTTGCCCGATTTCACCTCAGCCAGGATCTGCTTGACACGGCTAAGATCGACTTTCTCCATCATTGCCTCGCGGATGGTTTCACGGTAGACTGGTGTGTTGTCAAAGCGTGATTTGAGTTCGGCTTGGCGCTGGTAACTCATCGTTTTCCCCCGTGGTAGGACGCCGAAGCGCTCCGCCACGAACTTCATTTTATAGCCAAATGGGAACTTGGCGTCAAGATACTTTTTGAAAGCCCGATCCACCGCTGCATCATCCAAACCGAAAAGAGTTTGCGGTAACTCGGCTAATTCATACTTGTTGAGTTTGCGTGGGGCCTCGATTAGGATTCGGTAGCCGTCAGTCCACCAACCGCTGATTACTTCCCGCTCGGAGAGAACGCTATCGAAAATGCCGCCGAGGGCTTTGTTAACAAGTTCCCCGAAGCATGCGTGCACGATTAAGTAGCAGTCGTAGGTTTCCAGCACGATGTGGTTCTGTGTGGGCAGTGGTGCGCCGTCTTGGATGTGCTCATAGACTTCGCTGATTGCCTGTGTCATGCTGGCTTTGTCAGAGCCAAGCGCCTTAGCTAGGGTTTCTGCGGCCACTGCTGGGTCGCCTGTTTCCTTGAGCACATAAGCGATTTTTTCCCTGTTTTGTCCTGTCTGCTGCGCCAACTCATAGGGCACGGGCAAAATCTCGCCGTCCCAGCCCGGAACGGAAGCCATTGGGTCTTCAGATGGCACAACATGCACTGTTCCCGCCTCATCTTCGATCTGCACAATCCTCCATACCTTGCCCTTCATGATGAAATTCAAGCCTACTCTGGCGTGGAGCGCCATGAATTCGTCTCCTAAACTGCCGATTTTGCGGTCGGATATGACGTTAATGACGGGGTATCGGCGCTCGTCAGGTATCATGGATAGGTTTTCGTAGTAGTAAACGCGGGTTTTTCTGGTTTTGGTCAAAACGGTTTCGTCTTCGTTTAGTCTTAATTGGTGGAGGCTGTCTAAAAAGCGTAGTTGGTCTAGTAGCTCCATTTTCTGGACGCCTCGGTATAGGTAGCTGCGGTGGATTATCCGGGCTAATTTATCGACAGATAGTGGTTGCTCATCTATAAGTAGCCCAGCTATCTGGTGAGCCAGCACATCCAAAGCGCCGAAATGCATTGGGACCTGCTCAATTAGCCCAGCTTTAGCGTTCTTAATTGACGCCAGCGCCTCCAAGGTGTCGTCTGGGTAAACAGTGATTACCGTACCCTCTGATTCCCTGCCCAATCGGTGCCCGCTCCGCCCTACTCTCTGAATTAAGCTATTGACCTGCCGGGGCGACATGTACTGCACCACCAAATCCACCTGCCCCACATCAATCCCAAGCTCAAGCGTACTCGTACAGATGATCGCTTTAAGCTGTCCCGCCTTAAACGCGTCTTCGATGGCTATGCGTTCCTCTTTTGAGATGGAGCCGTGGTGTACGGCTATGTCCTCTCTGCCCAATAATGCCAGCTTATACCCCATTACTTCAGCTATTGTGCGGCTGTTAACGAAGATAAGCGTAGACTGGTGGCTGTCGACTAGTTCTAGTATGCGTCTGATTCTTGACGCTGCTTCGGGCGATGTCGCTAGTTTAGAAGCTAAATCGTAATCCCCCTCGACAGGCGCAGGATTCTCGACGCTGTAGCGGTAGCGCTTCTCAGCCGACGCCTCAATTATGGCGATTTTTCGTTTGGTTCCTGCGATGTAGTGGGCGATTTCTTGTGGGTTGCCAATAGTTGCTGAGAGCCCGATGCGCTGGAAGTCTCTTTTGGTAACAAGTTGCAGGCGTTCAAGCGCCAATGAAAGTTGTGCACCACGTTTGCTCGAAGCCAAATCATGCACCTCATCCACAACCACAAACTCCACGGCTTTTAGATGCCGCCGCATCTGTGAACCGGGCAGAATCGCCTGCAGCGTCTCAGGTGTAGTAACTAGCATCTGAGGCGGCTTCTGTGCCTGCTTTCTACGTATCTTCATTTCAGTGTCACCGTGACGTACGTCAACGGTTATGTCGAGTTTCTGGCTCCAGAACTGCAGCCGCTTTAGCATGTCGCGGTTCAGCGCTCGGAGCGGGGTGATATAGATTACTTGAATTCCGCTGGGTTGGCTGTTTTGGCTTTTCTGCTCTACCAGCTTGGAGAAGATTGGGAGTAGGACGGCTTCGGTTTTGCCGCTACCAGTAGGCGCAATCAGAAGCACGCTTTCGCCGGCCAGAATCGGTGGGAAGGCTTTGGTTTGGGGCAGCGTGGGTTCTGTGAAGCTGTAGTCAGCAAGCGCCTTCTGTACCGGTTTGGCGAGTAAATTGAAGCAACTGGGTGATTGGGTGGACATTCTTACTCTAAGTATGCGATATGGGGATGTTTTAACTGTTTAGACATAAAATTGTTGAAATCACCTGAAAACTCAATTAGAGTTACCGCGATTTTACGTCCGCGTAGACAGCGATACATTATATTCTATCAACCCAACCGCAAGGTTATGGGCAAAATCAAAGGATCATGGGCTTTTGTCCTCATCGCAGTAATAGGTATTGTTATTCTGACAATTGGAATAGTTTACTCAGTTGTCAACTCAATGCAATCAGGTTTGCCGGTCAACGTCACAATAACTAGTTTCAACCTGACAGGATATGGTAACCCAGTTGGAGTTGTGTGGAACGACGAGTTCGCTCTCAACTATACCAATAGCGGTTTAACTGATGCTAATAATGTCAGCATTACCTTCAGTACAAACAGCCCTTTTCAGATTAAGAGAGAAATTTCCGTCTTTGACCCCAACTATCCGCACTATTACATCGACTCGCTTACAATGGGTCAGGCATACCCTTTAGGTACAATAAAAGCTGGAGGATACAAGGAATTTCATGGCGAAATCTGGAACAACCTTGATGACTCAGCGAAAATGGGAGGGTACACAGTTTATGTCACCCTAAAATCCAAGGACATGATCTTAGACCAAGCCCAATTACTTATTCCGAAACTCCAAACCTACAATATCACCTGCACTTACCACCAGAAAAGCTTAGAAAGTGTGGATGCAGATAGAAAAGTTGCATTTCTAGTTACAGCTAACTCGGTTAATGGCAGCCAAGCAAACTTGAGCTTTGAAAAGTTTTACCTAAATGTAATGTACGCCGAGAATCTAACCACAGCTTATCCGGTCACACGGTTTTATGATGCAGTTCCTTGGGAAACAGGAACTATAACACTGGATACTGATAATTGGACTTCAGATTTTCAATTGACATTTCAATTTCCGAGCTACTTCAAGGGAAGCCCACTCAATAGTTACTCGTTAGTATACCAGGCTGGATATTCAGATTCAATTCAAGTTATCCATGAGGACCTTTTGGATAGTACTGCCGTCAATAAATAAAATGAGAACCCAACGAGGATCATTGCTTAGCGATAGCTGTTTGTCTATCTGCTCTATTAGCAGTTCATTGCAGAAACTATAGAGGGGGTCTATTGAGGGCATCGTTTTCGTTAGGTAGGGAGGAGGAGGTGTGCTGAGTAGGGCAGGTAGTCAATTTTTTTGGGCTTTATATAAGGGAAGGAGTAGGTCGCAAGAGCAGCTGTAGCAGCCCAAAAGGGAGCAGGGTACTCTATCTTACTGCTTCCTGAGGGGCAGCAAACTATACTTCTTAAGAGGTCCTCTTTTTCAGGCACGCTCTTTTCAGGACTTTTCCTCCATATTTTTCGAATGTTTTTGTTCGTGTTTTTTGGGAAAGTCTTTTATGGATTGAAGCCGATGTGGGTTGTAATAATTCGGACAACTTGCTGTTAGCAAAAAATTGCTAATAAAAATGAAGGGAGATGGGATAAATTGAATCTAAAATTATACGCATTAAAAAATGCTGGCTACAGCCAAACACAAGAACGCATACAGCTAGTAGTCGTGGACCTAGATAGAGGAAAACGCTACCCACTGAACTTCGTCTGCATCCTTCCACGCTACTTCCGAATCCTAGAAAAGCGCAGCAGTAAATTCGCAAAACTTTTCGGAACAAAAAGCCTCACAATGGCAAAAGAGTTACTCGTCGACGCGCAACACCAAGAAGAAGACCCCGAAATAATCACAGCCATAAAACGTCGAATCAAAGACATCGACGCCAAACAGGACTGCACCTTACCACAGCAATAAAAAAACTTCTACTTTTTTAGCGCCAATCAATCAACACTTTTATCAAGTTTAATGGTTAGAAAGAAGCAGAGAAATTAAGTAATCATTATCAATTAGACCATAACTACCCTTCTTTGAAGAGTCCTCATCAAACTTTTCCACACCATCAGGTTTCATTGATGGGGCAGCTATAGCAAACGGTACTGGATCTCGTGCATGCGTCCGAGTCTTGATTGGCGTAGGATGATCCGGCAGTACTGCAATCGCATACGGCTCGTTCATACCAGCCATGATTCTGCCGATGCAGCGCCTGTCAAGGTCTTCGATTGTTTTTACTTTAAGCGCATAGTCACCGACGTGTCCAGCTTCGTCAGGTGCTTCCACATGGACAAATACCAAGTCGCTGGTTTTTATCGCTTCTAATGCAGCGTCCGCTTTACCCTCATAATTAGTATCTGCTAATCCGGTTGCGCCCTTTACATTGATAATCTGCATGCCAGCGTATGTACCGATGCCCTTGACTAGGTCAACAGCGGATATCGCCGCCGAGGTTATGCCAAACTTCTCTTTAAGCGTAGGCATAGCCGGTTTTCTGCCGCCACCCCATGGCCAAATCAGGTTACCGGGGTTTTTATTGGCTTTCTGGCGAGCGACGTTAACTGGGTGTTCACGCAGGATATCACGTGAGCGCGCGATCATGTCGTTGAGCAGTTTTGCACCTGTTTCCGCTTCGGCCGCTAACGCTTTTGGTTTAACGTCTGCTATCTGTGCTCCTCTGACGTCATGCGGAGGGTTGCATTTAATCTGCGCCGAATACGGAAAATTACGCAGAATCAGAAAATGCCTGTAATCAAGACCAGGGTAGAATTCGACCTTTCCCGGTTGCGCCAACTTTTCCCTTAGTGAAAATATGAGTTGAGTTGCTTCCTCGGTTGTTATATGGCCGGACGAATAATCGTAAACTGTGTTATCTTTTTCGGTGATTATGTTACAGCGGTATGCCGCGTCGTTTAAGCCTAACTGTATGCCGCGTGCTGGTACTTCTAGTGGGCCTCTGCCAGTGTTGTAGATGCGTGGATCGTAACCAAGGACTGAGCATATTGCTGTTTCTGAGCCGGGTACGCACTCGTCAGGGACTGTTTTTAGTAATCCACTTCGTCCTTTTGCAGCTATGGAGTCCATGTTTGGTTTATACGCTGCTTGAAGCGGAGTCTTGTTTCCTAGCTCCGGAAGAGGGTAATCTGCCATGCCGTCTCCGACGACGAGTATGTACTTCATCTGTTTTTCACCGATAGTGGGAGGCTTTCTTTGATGTTAGTGCAAAGGCGTATTTATCTGCTAGCTGCTCGGTGACGAGTTTGTCTGATTGGCGCTTGTGGAGTCGCGCCAATATATTTCGGCTGGCTTGTGCCAAGCTACCTTGGACCAATATGCCTAGTTAACAACAATCGGTAACTTATCCTATCTGACTATCTATGTAGTGTCATGCGTTAAACTGAAGAAGAACCGATATATCCCCTACGCATTGACGATGCCTGTGTACTGGGCGCTTATGAGTTTCGCCAGCTGGAGAGGCTTTTTCCAGCTGATAAGAAACCCGTACCATTGGGACAAAACCAAGTATGGCGTCTCAAAAATCCCTGTTAAAACATAGCGTTTAATGCGTGTTTTCTCGAGGATGCTTGAGTTCCAATTTATGCCAGAACCTTCGTTTTATAAAAACAAATGACACAATGGCTGTAATCAAGGTGGAGAAGCAAGTGATAAAGTTGGCTAAAGTCACCCATTGAGGTACATTGATTATGCCCCATAGTAGGGATAAACTAAGATAGAGCGCTCCCGCGCCGGTTATGGCTTGAGCGATTCCCATCAAGCGTGGGATACGGCGCGCTTTATCTTTGAGCCAGTTTAGGTGACCTTCAATTCGCATAGATACATCGGGTAAGTCATCAAGTAACAGGGCGAAGCCGCCTAGTAGGAAGAATTTGCCGAGGTTCACTTCTACCGACTCGTTGAAAACTATAAAAATCGTGAATATGGAAGCGGGCGTAAAGAGCACCACGTAGACGGCGGCGCAGCCGATAACTACTAGGCCATAGAAGTAGTGGTGGAATAGGAATCGTCCCGTGTGCAGTTTTCTGCCTAGCATTGCGCTTGGGTAGAGGCTTAATACTGCTGCGGCTATAGCGAACCAGAAGACGGCGCCGTCAATAATGTAGGGTTCGAATGGTTTCCATGGAGCGTAATACCAGTAGACGCCTCCGAGAACGCTGGCGGCGCAGGCGATCGTTAGAAGTGCATTGAATAGTAGGCTTACGCTGAATACTTTTTTTGCTATTATCCAGATGCGTCCCATGCGTTACCCCATATTGGCTGCTTTGAAGTTCAGGAGAAGGCGGTATAGGATTTGAAGTTTGCGAAAAAACGCCCGCCATCTTCAGACGTAAGCGCAGAAAACCATGACTGAAACAAGCGCAGAGTTTTTTGACTCCAGCGGAGGGTGAATCGATGTGTGGCTATTCTACCAAAACATTGAAATCTGCTGGAGAAGTGCTTTGACGTGGACGATGAGGTTATCGAGGTACGATGAAGCTTAAGGTGGGGAATAAAAACGCCAGCGGCTTGTGAATACTTTTTCCGCTACTGAGTCCATTCTACTTCTTAGGCAATAACTCAGCTAAATCAAAGGTTGCTACACCCAGTACACTGTCCCCGCCGCCATAGTAAATGAGCATCTTATCGTCAATTACCACATTACCGCAACTGTAAACCACGTTAGGGACGTCACCGTATCGCTCGTAATCCTTCTCCGGCTTCAAGATCGGCTCAGTGTAGCGGTAAATCACTTCGCCAGGATCGTCTCTGTCCAGCAATGCAACACCTAAGCAATAGCGTTTGTCAAAGTCTACCCCGTGATAGATCATCAGCCAACCCTCGTTTAGCAACAGCGGCGGACCAGTAGTTCCCACCTTCCAAGAATCCCACATTTTCAGCCTTGGCCCCATCACGAACCTGAGTTCACACCAATCATTCTCGATGTCGGATGATTTGGCGATGCATATGTCAGGGTCTAAGCGATGGAACAGGATATAGTCGCCGCCTATCTTCTGAGGCATCAAGAAAGCGTTTTTGTTACGGATTCCAGGGAATGAGTAGACGCTTTTTTTCCATGCCCAATTTTTAGCTAAAAAGTCAGTTAGGTTTATGCTTGTTAAGGCAACTTGGAAAACCTTCTCCCGAACGTAATTTCCAAACGCAGTATATGCTAAAACGAGTTTGTCGTCGAGCACTGTGAGCCGGGGGTCTTCGCAGCCGTCTATCTCTTGTTCGTTTGTGGGTATGAAAATCGGGTCAGGTGATCTTTCGTTGAAGTTGTATCCGTCTGAGGAGGATGCATAGCCTAATCTTGAGATGTGATCGTTACCCATCGCGCGGTAGATCAGGTGTACTTGCTTGTTAACTAGAGCTGCACCGGCGTTGAATACTAGCCGTGATTCCCAGCTGTTGGTGCCTATTGGTTTGAGTATGGGGTTGCCTTCATAGCGTTTCAAAGCTTGCCTCAGCCTCGAGTCCGCGGTATTAATTCGAAGAATTCGTCGATGATCCGTCTGATAGAAACTAACCCTACGAGTTTACAGTCGGAGTCTACTACAGGTATTCGCCTTACGCGGTAGAGGCGCATAAGCTCCTTTGCTTCGCCGAAGGCTGAGCCGCTGGCGACTGTTACGACGTTGGTTGACATAACATCCGCTAAAGTTGTGTCTAAAGAGATGCCCTGTGCGATGACGCGTATGAGGTCACGCTCGGTGAATATGCCCCTGATACGGCGTTCCGTATCTACAACGATTACTGAGCCGATCCTAAACTTGAATAGCGTATCCACACATTCTTTGACTGTTGCTTCTTTTTGCATGGTAACGGGGTCTTTAATCATAATATCATTTACAAGCAAGATAATTCACCAAAAAAGGAAAACATGTACTTTATTATTGTTTTTAAATGTATAAGGCTGCTGGTTCGCTCACGAGGAACGTCGATACACTATCAGTTTTCGTATCTCGTCGCCGATGAAGACGGAGCTTGCTACCAGTATTACAAGTAGCCAATCTATTAGTGAAAGGCTTGTGGTTCCCAGCGCCACTTGAAAGAGCGGCAGTTCAGTGGCCAAGATCTGTAGTATGAATGCAACCGCAATCGCTAACAGTAGATACTTGTTCCTGAAGACGCCCAATTTGAAAAATGAGAGCCGCTGTGATCTGCAATTCAGGGCATTAAAGACTTGAAAGATTGCAATCGTAGCAAACGCTAACGTTTGCGCTCTAATTATATCGCCATTATCTATGCCTTGTGTGAAAAACCAAAGTGTTCCAATCGCCATAAACGTGCCTACGAAGACCACTGAAAACAGGACATCTCGATTGATTATTCTAGCGCTGGGTTTCCTGGGCGGAGTCTCCATTACATTGACCTCTTTGGGCTCCATCGCAAGTGGGATTACAAGCAATCCATCGGTTACGAGGTTAATCCAGAGTATCTGAACTGCTGTAAAAATCAGAGGAGCGCTTGGAAGCAGAATTAAGGCCGCTATGATCGTTATTATTTCGCCAGTGTTAGTGCTCACTAGGTACTTTACTACTTTTCTTATATTTTCGAAAATTACTCGACCCTCTTCTATAGCGCTGACTATACTGGCAAAGTTATCATCGGTCAATACCATGTCCGCTGTTTCTTTTGTGACATCTGTTCCGGTGATTCCCATCGCTATGCCGATTTCTGCAACTTTCAAGGCAGGGGCATCATTAACGCCGTCGCCGGTCATAGCAACAACATGGCCCTGTCGTCTAAGAGACTCCACTATGCGGTACTTGTGGGTTGGAGACACTCTTGCAAATACAGAAGTATCCGCTAAGGCTTTGTCTAGCTGCTGGTCGGTTAGTTTGTCTATTTCTAATCCTGTTAACGCCTCTTTGGAGGTAGCTATCTGTAGTTCTTCCGCTATGGCTTGAGCGGTTAATTTATGATCCCCAGTAGCCATAACCACACGGATGCCCGCGCGTTTACAGGTTGCTACTGCTTTCTTAGCCTCGCCGCGTGGGGGGTCAATCATTCCTTGGAACCCAACAAAAGTTAGTGTCTTCTGTTTGTCTTTAATTGCTTGTTTAGCATTATTGAGGTCGTTTAATGGTATAATCTGGTAAGCCATAGCTAGCGTCCTTAATGCGTGACTAGCCATTTTTGTGCTGATATCAAGAAGGTCATTTTTTGTTGCCGTAGACATCTCTTTGGTTGTGCTGTTTTCTAATGCGTAGCTACACATTGCCAGAATTGCTTCGGGTGCACCTTTTACGAAGACTTGAACGGTTTCGCCAGATTTCCTGTGAAAGGTCACCATAAAGCGTTCTTTGGCGTCAAATGGGATCTCATCGATTCTTGGCTGCTTATCCTCTAATTCTTTTTTATTCAAACCTGCTTTCCGAGCGGAAACTACAAGAGCGCCCTCTGTTGGGTCACCCTTGATTCTCCACTTCTGTTTAGTCTCCTCTGAAGGTAACAGTTCAGAGTCATTGCATAATACACCGATTTCCAGTAGAAGCTTTAGTCCATCGTGCTGTGAGGGATCAATAGGTTGCTCTTTCTCGCTAAACTGGCCTTCTGGAACAAATCCTTCCCCAGAAACATCGATGATTTTCTTATCGATATACAGTTTTCTAACTGTCATTTGGTTTGTAGTTAAAGTGCCGGTTTTATCGGTACATATGACAGTAGCTGATCCCAAGGTATCGACTGCTTGGAGTTTGCGAATTAAGGCGTTACGTTTCGCCATCCTGTTTACACCCACAGCTAGCGTCACAGTTAAAACTGCAGGTAATCCCTCGGGAATTGCGGATACAGCAGTTGCCAGTGCGAAAAGGAATGTCTCGAACAAGTCGAAGTTTCTAAGGACTGCGATAACAAAAACCAATGCACTAGCTAATAACGCGAATACTCCGAGCTTTCGACTCAGATCTTTAGTTCTTTTTTGAATAGGTGTCTCTACACGTTCAGTCTTATTTATTAGATTTGCGATCTTTCCGATTTCAGTATTCAAACCGGTTGCAGTAACCACCGCTTTGCCTCTGCCTTGAACAATAATAGTTCCTGAAAAAGCCATGTTATGTCTGTCGGCAACCGGTAATTCAGCTTCAAGTACATCAGTGGTTTTTGTTGTAGGCAAGGATTCGCCAGTTAGCATAGACTCGTCTACTTCGAGGTTCACTGCCTGAATAATTCGGGCGTCAGCAGGAACCTTATCGCCTGCTTCTAATGCGACGACATCGCCGGGGACAATGTCTTTTGCTTTAATTTTCACTTCGACGCATTGCTTTGGTTTTACGCATTTTCGGATTACTTTCGTTTCTGGTCCTGCTAGTGACTTTAAGGCCTGTAATGCAGTTTCTGCCTTGTATTCTTGGAAGAAACCTATGTTTGTGTTGATTATGATTACAACCGCGATTACTATGGCGTCAATTGCATGATCAACTATCAGTGAAATAATGGCGGCGATTATCAAAACGGCGATTAGGGGATTTTTAAATTGGTTTACAAACAGGGCGAGTTTGGTCGCTTGTTTTTCTTGTACAAGCTCGTTGCCACCATACTGTTCTAGGCGACGTTGCACTTCCGATTCAGTTAGTCCATCAACAGATGAACCTAATTTATCGAATGCTTCTTGAACTGACAGACTATGCCAAGAATCATCACTCAACAAAAAATCGCTCCAAACCTTCGGTAAAAATACTCAAATAAACAGTATTCATGCAGCCATTTATTTGTTCACGAGTTCAGACTTGGATCTGGGGCGACGGCTGTTCCTAATTTGGAACATACTGTTCCTTCTGTAGAACTAAATCGCCGCTTGCCTAATGAACGCGTGGTGAAGCCTTATTCTCTTTATGACTGGAGCGGTTTTCTACAGTTCGGTATTGTTGGTTCATGCGTTAATTGTTGCTTAGTGCAGCGCTGATCAGTAGGCACAATTGGGAATCATGAAGCGCATAGACGAGTGGGTAACTTTAACCTGCCACTATGTTTATACAATCATAAAATTCTAGCTTCACAGATGAAAGCCAAGTTTTTGTTGCTATTGTTAGTTTTGACGCTTTTTGTTGTGCAGCTCCAAGCCAGCGCTCAAGCTGATACGCCAAGTATCGACCTTGGGCAATCGAGATGGAATAAGACAGTTCTCAGTGTGCTGCTTATCACCGATGAAGGCCAATCATGGTGGCAGGCCTACTTTCCTAACATGACTGTACGTGCAGTGCAGCAATGGAACGATGCCCTAAGTTATTTTGCAGAGAAATATCCACAATACAGCTATTTAGCCAATGTAGAGTTGATTACGTCTTTATCGAATGTTTCACTACCGGAGTTTGACATCTACATCGCTTTTAGTCCTAATGTTCTTATCAGCGGAGTAGACGCATTGGGAGAAACACTCGTTGAATCAAGTAGTAATGGTACAATCAAAGTTGCCAACATAACGTTGAGTGCTAAATCGGAAGTGGTTGATATTACAAAACAGGATTATAGGGATACAACGGTTCACGAGTTAGGACATGCGCTTGGACTTGGACATAGTAATTCAAGTGAAGACCTGATGTATCCTTATAACGACATTTTTTCTAGCGACTACGCCATCTCCACACTCGACCTGTATGGAACAGCCGTTCTTTTTGAACCAACTAATACCTCTGAAGCAAAGCCGCCAGCCTTCGTCGTTTTGCCCTCAGAAATAGCGTACACCTATGCACCCGTTAATTATCCAGCGCCAACAACTATCGAGGATAACCCGATCGTGAAGTTCTTAGCGGTTCTAGCTCTTAATCCAATTACTTTGCTATTGATGGTTGTGCTCGTGGCTGTGATAATGATGTTAGTAGCTGTTATTGTTCGCAGACGCAAACACAGAAGAAGATAAACGGGCTTTCAAGCGGTTCTGAATACAAAATCTAAGGAGATTTAGGGATATCGAAATTGTAAGGTATGGAGTGGGAGGTCGCCCTGAGGTAGTATCAGCTTTAGTTGCTTTAAGTCGGTTTTTATTTTTTAATTAGAAGAAGAAGAGAACACGGTGCTGCTACTTCATCTTCCATAACTTTATGCAGAAACAGCTGATTTTAGTTTTGCTGCAGCGTTGGGTTGCTGGTTGGTTGTGGCGACAGTACAAGCAAGAGTAGACGAAACAGCCATTTCTTGATCTACTGATAAAAAAACAATCAGTCTTACGGTTTTGTTGGGTAAAGTTAGTTTACGAAATATTTTTCGAGTTTATGGTTCTCTTTCTTTTTGAGCACCTTGGCGCAGTCTTTGGGGTCAAGCGCTTTGAACTCTAGCCCCATCGAAGCCAGCAGCGTCCCAACGTCTTTGGCTAAAGCGGGCGCAACCAGGACAGCGCGGACTTCCCTGTTTACTTTCGCCTTGATTGGCTCAATGTACTTCGCCAGCTGCAGCACGTTCTCTTTCGATGCTGTTCTACGCTTAACTTCGATGATTACCATTTTGCCGTCTTTGTCTTCGCCGTAGATGTCCACGAATCCCGGCTCAACATGTTTCTCCCAGCTTATCGGCTTGAAGCCTGCTTCGAATAATTCAGGTTTTAACAGGATCGCTCGGTGCATGTCGTCTTCGCTGGCGTGCAGGATGAATTCGCCGCTGTCAGAGAGATTCAGCGCTGAAACCATGAGCACTGAGGAGAAGGTTACTTTAACGCTTTCATGAGGCTTTTGCCTAACACCGTGTACCTCTAGCATGTCATCTTTTACTTCCACGTAAAAAACTGAGCCGGAAGGCTGCCAATTCACAGGTTCATACCCAGTTGGGCGATGCACAAGAAGCGACCCGTCGGATTTGATGATTAGCAGGCGTTCGCCGTTTTCCAGCGTGGAGTTTGCGCGTCCAGCGTAGTGCACGTGGCAGTCGCCTGCGACGATGAGGGTTCTGCGATGTGCAAACGCTTTTTCGATTGCGACTACTGCCTCTGCAAGTGAAGGATTTTTTAGCACAATAATTTTCTCAGATGCCAAGTTTGGTCAGCTAACGTATTTTAGGTGGTGCTTGGGTACATAAGAATTCTTGAAGGATCAATCGTTATGGCTTGGAGAAGCAAGCGTAAAGTCATGCATGCCTATAATGTTACAGCAGAAATCTATGATGGACGTTACAGTCTGGAGCAGCACCGTAAATATCGTAAAGCACTCGAGAATGTAGATGTTTCAGGTGTTAATGTGCTGGATGTTGGTTGCGGTTCAGGCTTGTTCTTTGATGAAGTAACCGATAAAGCCTCAATGGTTGTGGGCGTGGATGTCTCCAAGAAGCTGCTCATTAAAGCCACGCGGCGTGTAGCTAAAAACATGCATGTGCTGCAGGCAGATGCGGATCACCTTCCATTTAAAGACGGCGCATTTCAGGCTGCCTTCTCCTTTACCGTACTGCAGAATTTACCTAAGCCGCAAAGAACACTGCAGGAAATCAGACGTGTTACTGGAAAGGGCTGCAAAATCGCCATTACAGGGCTCAAAAAAGCTTTTCTGCAAACAGCATTTCATGATTTGGTTGAGCAAAGTGGAATGCAAACCGAAGTCTTCTATGATGTGGATGAAATCAACTGCTACATCGCGGTACTATCTGCTTAGGAGCTGTGCATCTGCAACTTCTCCGCTGTCAGCCCAGACTCCGACGGCGGCTGTGTTGAATCCGCCGGGGTAAGTTCTGTCCAGTTGTAATGTTATGTACCAGTATGGGACAAGCGCCACGGAGTTTGCGCGTGGGTGAGGCAGCATCTGAACTGAGATGGTGCCGGAGGATTTGAAGCCGCTTGTTTGGGTGCCGTTAATGGTCCATGTTAATGTTTGGATGTAGTTTTGGGCGATGTTTACGGCTTGGTCTGCATCTAAGTTGACTTTTGCGTTGCTGGCTGTGAATAGGAAGTAGCCGTCTGTTAACGCCGTGAGTGCGCCGTCGGTGAATGTTAATCTTAAGCTCATGGCGTTGTAGTCAACGCCGTTATGCGTGTACATCCAGAGGTACTCATCGCTGTTGCCGATGCTGCTTATCTGGAGCTTCATGTTCCCCGAAGTGGCTACTGTTAGGTTGCCAGTGGTTGCGTTCACTGAATTGAGCAGATTCTGCATTTCGGATAGATATGCGTCGCCGCTGTAGTTGCTGTAGTGCATAAGCGCGGCTTTGGCGACGGCGAGGCTGTCACTCGGCGGGTTCTCGATCAGCAGTGGTGCCGTATCAGTGGTGAGTTGGTAGCGGCTCAGGTGGTTCTCTCGGAAACGCAGGCTAACCTCGAAGTCTCCGCTGGCGCCTGTGAAGCTGTAGCGCAGAACTTCCTCTGCTACATCGAAGTCTTCTCGGTACTCCAGCATGTCGCTTAGCAACGTGATTCTGTAGCGGTTGGTGTCAAGTTGCACCACGTCGCGGAGCATGTCGGCTACGGTGCCTGCGCCGATTCCCCATGAGAGAAGCTGCTGGTTCTGTGCTTCCAGTTGGCTTTGGTCAGCGGCTAACTGGGTAATCGTGATGTATTGGTAGACTCCGAAGCTTGACAGCAAAAGTACGGCAACCATGAGTGCGGCGAAGGCGACTTTCCATCGGCGCGCCAGTTTCTTGGGGCGCCTGACGGCGAGTTCGGGTGCTTCCTGTACGCCTTTCATCGCGTTGACTGCTGCTTTTCCGAAACTTGAAAGCTGATACTCGCCGTTTGGGGTTTTAGCTACGAGTTCGCCGAGACTCTCAAGATGATAGGTTAAGTGGCTGCTTGATAAATCCAGAAACGATGCGATCTCCATGAAACCCAGCGGTTTGTCATTTAGCAGCCCAAGTATTCGGCGGCGCACCGGATGCTTAAGCGACTTGAACATAACTGAGTAAACTTCTTCCTCGCTTCGGCTAGCCATGTACAATCAACACAGAGTATGCAGACGTGACTATGTATAAAACTTGCCGAAAACACCTCAAACACAACTGCGACTATGACCTACCTACCTCTCTCAGAAGTACCTCCCCCTCCCTTATGCATAGCAGGCAACTGAAGGTTCAACGTATGTTTGCAGAAAAAGACTATCTGATTTAGAAGTATCTAAAAAGAAAATTTACATCTAAATGAAAAGTAGGTTGTAAAAAGTTGGGGAAGCAACTTAGTCTAAGGCTACCTCTTGTATGAATTCGCCATGCTACGTGTGTACCAGACTTGCCCGCTGAAGCCGTTAACGCTTAACATGCCATACGGTAGGGCGTTCTGCAGGAATTCCACTGTGTAGTAACCGCTGAAAACTTGACGTCGCCGACTGCTGCTCCCGCTATATGGTTGTTTAGGTATTGTTGTGCGTTGACTTCTGTTTGGTCAACCACAATGGGCATCGGTATATTGGCGGTGTACTGGAAGCCCATCATACCGCGGAGGCCGTTAAATATGCCAATCAATTCGCCGTTAACGGTGTATTTCCCGATGGAATAACAACGTTATATAATTATGACACGTGACATTTGTCGCTTAAAGGTCTTGCTCAACAAGAAAACAAATACCTGAAAAAATCAAAAGATATGGAAAAAGGGGCTTAGTTAATTGTCATCTTGCCGAATTTGCCGACGTTAAGCTGAGTTTCGCCCTTAAAGCTGGTAACATAGCCATTTTCGATCTTAACATTGTCGCCCACGTTAACCTGCTCGATCTGCTCGTTCCAAAGCGTAAGCTTTATGCTGCCTGTCTCGTCTGCGATTACGGCGTCGGCTATTCTATAGGTTTCATCTTTATATCGTGATTTAACTTCGCGGACATCGCCCTTCTCGACGACTTTAGCTTCAACGCTAACCCGCTTCATTCCATCTTGAAGGTCTTTAATATCTGTCAATTTACTTCACTTCTAACTTTAGCTAACGCTTTTCCTCTTTCAATGATATAAATCTTGTCCACTAACGGTAGATTAACAAAAAAGAACAAAAAAGAAATAGTTTGGGGTCGGCTTAGACGAAGCCGATGAACAGCCAGAGTACCAGAACAGTAACCGCTACACTCAAAGCTGCTACTATGAGGCATTTTATGGTTGTAAATTCTGGCTTCATTTCTTTTACCGCTATTCCAATCAATGCCCCTATCCAAACGTAGGATACGACGAACATTGCGGTTATGATGGTTTTGAAGGTCGCCATCGCCGCTGTTATATTACTCATGGCGGCGGCTGATGTGGCTACGGGCAGTGCAAACTGTGTTGGATAGTAGAGTGAACCGAATGGGTCGTAGACTACGCCTAAGGCTGCATCATATGGGAAGAAGAGGTCTGGGAGAGTAGCGGTTGCTGCGAGGTTAACGACGGCGCGTATGACCAGTACTGTTAGGGCGAAGCCTGCTGCTACGAAGATTGTTTTCCATAGCACCTGCGCTTTTAGCGCTCTAAAGAGAACATACAGCATTACTGACAGAACGAGCCATGTTGCTAGGAACTGCAGAGTAAACTGCAAGAGGAAAGTGTAGATGAAGTTCAACGCGTTGTCTGTGAGTGGCTGTACATATTGACCTCTGAAGAATAGTGCGCCCACGCGGACAGTTATGTCTTCGCTGTTAGCGTAGTTCAGTTGGAGCGTTAGAGAAGTTACATTTTGCCAAGTTGGGTTACCAGTTGCTGTCCAGCCGCTTGCAGTTGGACCTAGCGGCACTGTTAGGTTGCCCCACTGGTTAACGGCGTTTGCTTCCGCGACTTTACTTGTTAGGTCATAGGTATAATAGTTATTATCACTCAACGAGTAGAGCGTTAGAACCGAGTTGGACGGTGTTGATGCCGGCGAAACAAGTTTAAGTGCCATGGTTAGATTCTGGAAGCCGTCTGCGGTGCAGTCAATATTTGAAGTGTCAGTCAAAGCTATCAGGACACTGTTTGTACCGTTTGCCTGAACCTGCATGCTGTAATTACCAAACAGCGGATAACTTGCAGCATAATTCGCTATGTAAACAGTGTTGTTGTAGTAATCATTAAAGTTGTTTGTTAAAGCCACATTTGAGTCAGCTTGCCAGTAAGTAGCGTTATTATACTCCTGCATTATACCTGGCACAGGCGAAGTCGTCTCAATGTGGACTTTGCTGAACTGGGAATACTCATAGCCTAACTGTAAACCGAGGAATAGGAGAAGGATAACGATTATCCCCAAATACTTCGGGTTAGCAACTATGCGTTTGAATGCTTTTCTTGGTGCGTAAAGGACCGCTACGATGTCATTGAGAAACAAATCTGATTCTCCTTCGGTATCTGAGACCTACGCCAAATTATTAAGTGTTTGCCAAATTGTACACTCTATGCAAGAGCGACTGATTATCGCATGTAATTCAAACTGAAAAGCACAAGTTTTCTATCCCTGAAGAATTTAGCTTATATAGCATACAACATGGCAACCGCAAAAAAGATATAGTGAGCAAGCAGAAGCTACATTAGGGATTTTAGTGGAGCAGAAACCTTTCACACCACTTAAGGTAGGCATCCTAATAGCAGCATTAACCTACTTCCTCTTCACGCTGCATGCAACATTTGTACTATCCTGGATAGGCGAATGGGAACCACTCATGGAGCCTATAAGAAGCTGGATACTAGTCACAGACGTCACCGCATACATCTTCTTGATATTCAGGTTCATTGCCGGAATCTTAGCTGTAACAACAGCGGTCCTCTACTTCGTAAAAAAGCTAACTCAAAACGGCCTCTACAAGATGGCCCGGCTAGTAATCGTGTTTGAAGGGCTATACTGGATAGGCCTCTTACCATCGGGCATCTGGGGCCTCGTACCGACAGCGTATGGTAACCTGAGAATACCCGGCACAGACTTAGGCTTCAGCTCAAGCCTGCTTCTCTCAACCGGCATACCCTGCACGGTAGCTTCAATCGCGGTGCCGATCTCGCTGTTCCTGCTCGCTTGGAAACTCAGCCCAAACAAGCCGCAGCGACCCGCCATCAAGTGGGCGACGGTTGCAGGCTTCTTCGTGGTGCTCTCGCTTTGGCTTAACAACAGCGGCATGTGGATAATCACCGCTATGACTGAAGGGATGAGTTACGTTACCAAATCCCCCGAGTACCTGACAAGTTTCATAGTCACCGTTGGAGGTTTACTGGCGCTTGCATCCTTCACCGCCTACTATGCAAAGAAAACGTCCAAAGCAGAAAACATAGCACATGTCAACCTCAGAACCGCAGGCGTAATCATACTGGGGCTTGGGCTATACTTCCTCTGGAACTACCTAACTTGGGTTATGTTTGCCGGTGCCAACTGGAATGAGTGGTATGCTTGGGTTCTTGGCCACAACTTGGACCTTTGGATGCTGTCGCTCCCGCTCGTGGGGCTACCGCTACTGTTCTACAGCCGCCCAAGTAGCGACACAGAAAAAACCGTCTAATCGGGCCTTTTTTATATGCCCTTTTCTTCTATCCAGCGCAGACTCTTGAGGTCTGTTATGCGTTTATCGAGAAGCTTTAGCAGTTCGCCCCGGAGCTGTTCAGGTGCAATTTCAGTTAAGATGAAACATAGCTTGTTGGCGAAGTCTCGGTCGCCCAGTGTGCTCTCTATCCAGCGCTGGAAATCGCCGCGGTAATATGATAAGCCACTGAATTGACATCAATCGTTTCCAATTTCGACCTGAAATCTTCCAGGCTATTCGCCGATAAACCCATATAAACGCCGGCTTCGGTCATAAAATTAAAACTCTGCTCAGGCAATACAACACGCAGTATAGTTGCGGCGTCCTTTTCCTGGTCGCTTATGTTCTCCTCTGGAATTTGGTTAATCAAAAAAGGTACTCCTAACCAAATTAACACATCACAGGAATATAGCTACTTGTGGTAGCTACGAAAATACAAACAGAAAACTTAAGCGCCCTTGTCTAGTTTCGGCGGCTTGCGACGAGCATCCCACGCGTGATGTAACGCTAAAGTCGGGTGATAAATCAGCAGCCTCGGACCAGAGTAGCGCATTACCTGCCTGACTTTTTCCTTCATGTCCGGCCGGTAACAATGGATAACGCATTTGCCGCATGTAGTCTTTTTCTCTTGGAAGGGGCACTTTGCGAGACGAAGATGTGTGTATTCTTTGAATTCTTGGCATTCACTGCAGAGTTCGCCGTGGGTGCCGTGGTGGCCTTTGCAGTAAATATCAACCATGTAGGTGATGGTGTTACGTTCTCGTTTCATACGTTTATGTTCAGGGTTAGGAGGCTGCGGCTTCATACTAATCAGGTTTAATGAGGGTACATAGCCACATAAGGATTTACCCTAACATTTACGGGGTTTCAATCGCTCATGGTTTAGAAACATACGGGTTGTTCTTGATGCAGAAACGCCAGGGTTTATCCTTCCAATCCCCAGCGTAGTCCACGCCGACGCGCTTTGACTCAACTACTTCTGATTCAGCAACTGGCTCTGCGTCTTTGAGGTAGAAAGGCGCAGAAGTCACATCCAACTTGTTCTCGGCTTTAGTGATACCCATCGCCATACAGAGCCTCCCCGGGCCATTCGTTAAATTTTTCAGTGTTCCAGAGGGTTGCTTTCTGCGTTTAGCCATCAACTCTTTCCCCTCTAGTGGTTCAAGCGCCCTTATCAGCACCGCCTCGGGCTTTCCAAGCGTAGAACCGGCGGTGAAGTTGACGCAGTAATACATCCCATAAATCAAGTAGACATAGGCGTGTCCTTTTTCGCCAAACATGACATCGTTTCTTGGGGTTCGGCGTCCGCCGTAGCTGTGGGCTGCGCGGTCCTCTGGTCCAGCGTAGGCTTCCACCTCTACGATTCTGCCCGACGTGGTGCCCTCAGCGGTTTCATGGACTAGGAGTTTGCCGAGAAGGCTCCGTGAAACAGTTAGAATGTCTTGCTGGTAGAAGGTTCTTTGAAGAATCATAAGATGAGTTACTGTATTTTGCTAAAAGCTTTTTTGATCAAATCCACATATCCACGGGTTTTTCCACCGGGGTAAACACACAGAATCACTCGAATGCCATATAGGTTTTCGTCGTAGTCTTCGGTGACTTTGTGGCTAGCTAATTCGCTGAAGGGCGGCAGGTTCTGCAGGGCTTTCTTTGCGGAGTTACCCAGCACAAAGATTGCTCGGGGTTTCAACTCTTTGATTTCGTCAAGCAAAAATGCTGCTGCGCAAGTGGCTATGGCCTTGTGGGGTACATTTTCTTTGCCGCCACGTTTGTTTAGTCGACATTTAACTGCGTCAATCAAATAGTAGCCTTCAGCTTTGAATTCCTCAAGCGAACAGAGGTTTAGGTACCGGAGTAGCTCCTTCTGAAGGTTAGTGTTGTTGCCAGTCATGTCCTGTTTGTAGAAGTAGCGTTCCCTATCCCACGGCGGCGACTCCGCCACAAACAGCACCTTGACCAGGTTAGGTTTCCATTTCTCCTCTACTGAGAACCGCAGGAACGGCTTGTCTACAGCTACTTTTCCCTCAAAGTGTTGGCATCGGCTGCATGACTGGAGTTTAATGTAATTCATCCTATCAATTAGTCTCTTGAAGGTCTGTAATAGGTTTATGCCGTGGAGGCGGAGCCGTCATATGCGCTGTAGAGCATGTTACCTGTCTTTGGCTATGCGAAACCGCTTCCGGCTAATAACTAATGTGGCTAACGCGGCAGCCATGATTCCTATCAGGGCAAGTATGGATAGCTCGGGGATTGTTGGTGAGGGACTTGGGCTTCGACTCGGAGTAACGGTTGAAGAGGGACTGACCGTTGCAGATGGATTGGCGCTTGGTGTTGAGGATGGGCTTGCGTTTGTGGTAGGCGTTGGACTTCCGGATACTCCGCCGTTGACCACCTGTACCATGCCCCACATACCTAACGAGACGTGTCCGGGGACTGGGCAGATATAGTAGTAGGTGCCTGGAGATCCAACGGTGAAAGTTACAGAATCCGAGGTGCCTGCAGAAATTTGGTTTATTGATGCGCTAAATAGCTTGTTGGCGCCTGTTTGCGGTTGATCTGTTAATGCCCAGCCGTGCGCCATGGTTCCAACGTTTGTCAATGTAACTGTAATGGTGTCGCCTGATGTGAGGGTGAGAGTTGGCCCCGGCGAAGTTGTGCTATCAGCAGAGAGACCAAATGCGTATTCCTTCGCGTATATAGTGATCTGGGTTGGAGCCTGCGCTTCTGTAGAGGAGATGCATAATAATGCGATAGAAATCGTTAAAACAAGCATAATAATTAGCAAAAAAAATTTTTTCAGTTTAGTTCACCGCTGCTTCATAGGCGACCGAGTTTAAGAGGCTCTGCTTGCTTCAAGTGGTGACAACAAAAGCAAAGGGGGTACAGTTTTATACAAACCCGCACTCATATTGTGCAGTGAAAACTTGCAGCAAACTAAAACCAGAACCGTCATTGTCGCATTACTTGTAGCCGTCTTTATGCTTGTTTTGCCGCCGACACTCAACGCCGAGCCAGCTGTAACTGAGACTTCCTTTCAGTCAATAGATGTCTTTACGATCCCCGACTTAAACGGCAACGTCAGCTTCGCATTCAACGGATCATGCAAAGAAGCTACACTAGAGAACAACACATGGGTATTCCGCGGATTGAAGCTTGATAACAACGCAGCTGTGCAACAGTACGGATTCACCAACTACACCAGTCTATCTGACCTTAAGATTTCGGCATCAAATTCTAACGTCACTGTGTTAGCTTTTTTAAGTTTTAATTTCTCAGTGCAAATGGATATGCTTGCTTTAAACGTGGACGGTTGGGGTACGCAGACAGTGAATCTGGGTTTAAACACCACTGATAAGCGGCCCGCTGCGGAGTGGAGTATAATCACTGATGACGGCGCAATATTTCTAGCCGAGGGCCAAGGTTGGAAGCTGCTGGATGATAACTCGGTTCTGGTCGATTATGGACCCGGTAACCTCACCGTTGTTCACTATTACCTTACGGATCCGTCTATGGCTAACCTGTCTTTCCTCGCCCAGCACTATGTAGCGGTCTTGACGGGCGCTGTAGTGGCGGCTGTGTTTGCGGTTGCCGGTGTGGTTAGTTTTAGGCGAAAAAGAAAACAGGCAACATTGGTCCGATTCTAATAAGCCTTACGCAAACGGCTCTATTTGCTGTCGATAGTCTGATTCGTTTTTAGAGAACCGTTTTTCCTTCTACCGTTAACCACCGTGACTAATTCGAGCAGTGTCAACGCGATTACGCTGTATGTCGGTATCCAGTCGTAGGCATATGACTGCGAGATAATATCTGCATTGAGCACTGTCTGAAGGAAGGATAAACTAACGTTGCCGTAGAAAAAGAAAGGCACATTCGTAACTGCAATCACAACCGCTGAGCCAACTATGAATTCGCGGAGTTTTGTGCGGTTGTACCAGAGCAGCAGCGGAACAGCGAAGAAGCCAGCTCTTGGATCCATCATGCCAAACGCGAACAGCAACGCAGAGAGCCATGGCTTTTTTCGGTAGCCAAAGTAGAGTGCAGCAACAAGCAGAACCGCCTGCAGTATGTGTGCGTTGATGTAGACCCAGCCGCAGTAGTAACTCGGCGCGAACACTTGTATCGGCACGTCGATTAGGCCAAAGTGGAATGGTTCCGAGTAGGGAATGTTAGAAGCGGGTGTCGGCAGTGGCTGAACAAGCACAACGAAGGCAGCTACGGCGCCAAGCACTGGGTTTTTGTCTTTAATCAGTTTGTAAACCAGCAAAGCCAGAAGCGGGA
>JAAYYI010000031.1 GCA_012515445.1 Candidatus Bathyarchaeota archaeon
CTAACCTCTAAAAGGCACCGCCAATGTCCGAGAAGTACAAAAAAGAAATTGTACAACACATAATCAGAAACCTCCTAGACATCCAACTACTGCGCATTATAGAAAGCGAGCCTACATGGGGATATAAGATAAAGAAGCAGGTAGAAACTGAATTCAACATAAAACTACGCCATGGAGCACTTTACCCCACGCTAAACAATCTCGAGATAAAAGGGTTTGTGGTAAGTAGAAAACAGCAGAAAGACGGCCGCGCACGTAAAGTCTACACAATCACAGCAGACGGTAAAACCTACCTCAGAACATACTACAGCATACTACAAGGGCAACTTAACGGCGACTCGCCCCAACTGTAGCCCCACAATTCAGTCAAGAAGCAGTAAATGTGCAAAAGTTTTTATTCCAAGGATTGCTGACTGAACTTTTAGAGGTTATGACAATGACATTTGACTCAAGTAAAACACTTGGCGGTATAGGTGCATTAATGCTTTTTATCGCCGCTATAGTTGGCTTAGTTGTTAATTATGGCGGCTTAATCGTTGGAGCTGTGGGGTTAGTTCTTGTGTTAATCGGTTTGCATGGCTTGGCTGATTACTATCGTGAACGGAGCATATTTTCTAATGCGCTTTACGGGGTCTTCGCGGTGGTTATAGGCGTAATCACTGCAGTCGGTGTATTCGTTGCGACTATTTTTTTTAACGTAAATAACATAAAGGCGTTTATAACGCAGATTTTCCCCGGCTGGAACGGAGACTGGGCTAGCTTGCAGAATATGACGCCTGATCCGAACGCTTTCCAAGCAGGCAACTTTGACTTCAATACAATCGTGCCCTTCATCGTAGGTATCCTCGCTGTTCTTGTGGTGATCTGGGTTTTTGCGATTATAGCTACATTCTTCGCAAGACGATCCCTAAAAATGGTGTCAGACAAGTCAACCGTCGGTTTATTTGGAACAGCAGGGCTGTTGATGCTGATCGGCGCGGTTTTGATAGTCGCATTCCTATTTGGTTTGCTGTTGATTTGGATTGGCGTATTGCTATTGGCGATTGGCTTTTTCCAGCTTCGCCCGCTTGAGCCCGTTGTTGCTCAGGCGCCGCCTCCGCCGTTAACAGTCTAAAAACCATATTTCCCCTTTTGTTTTCTATACTTTTTTAAGGCTGTTAGTTTCTGTTGCTCTCCGCATACCCCCTCCCCTTAAATAAAGCAAGAGAAGTGGTGTGTGTGAGCATCGGGAAGTGTTGTGCTACATCTTGGATAGCAGTTCTGTGTTTAACGTTTGTTAGTTTAGGCAGTTAAATTTCACAGCGGCAACATACTAAACGATGTATCTGCCGGGGTTTTCGAAGTCGTGGACAATCTCCATAACCCGCTTAGGTAAAGCCATCCTGCCTAGCGGTAGATTCTTCAGCAGAACCCACGGCGACTTGCGAGCTAGCACCGTTGCAATATGTGCCTCGCCAAAGCTTTTTTGTGCCACAGCTACAACATCCCGCCGAACACCCACTTCCGACATGTCGCCGAGTGCATGAAGGTACTCGTGAAGCAGCAGGTTATAGATTAAGGCGTTGACAGTGGGTTTATCGCTGAATTGGGACTCCACTACATCTACCAGTGAGCGGTTTAGCACTATGTTGTTTGTTCCAACAGGGTAATATGCGCCCAGCCCAAGCGGCAGGTCGTCTAGGAAGAGCATCATGCTGTTTCTGCGCTTACAAAGCGCGTACTCGGCTGTCTGCTGCACGATCTGCCAGACTTCAGCGTAGCTCTTTGCTTTGTCGAGGCTTTCGCTAAAAAGCGGTTTTTCTCCATTAGTTGAGTTCAAAAAGCAATCTCCTCTCTCAATGTTGATTGATTATTTCTTACCTTTAAGGATTGCACATGTGGCGGCGGAAAATAATCGTAAAATTGATAAAGAGCTACGTATTCTGAGATAGCGTTAAGGTGAAAAAAATGGCAAAGGCCACAACTGTAAAAGACATTATGCAAAAAGACGTTAAAACAGCAGAGAACAACACCGTCCTAAAAGACGTTATCGCTTTAATGACTAAAAACGACAAAGACGCAGTCCTAGTCATCCAGAGCGGCAAGCCAACAGGCATTATCACAAAAGGAGACCTAATTATCCGCGCAATGGAAGGCGAGGTACCAATCAGAACAATCATCGCAAGAATGGTCTACACAAACCCACTCGTCGTCATCGACCAAGATGCAACCATTAAAGAAGCAGCCGAACTCATGAAACACTGGAACATAAAGCACCTACCAGCAGTTGACAAAAAGGGCGCACTCGTCGGCATGGTTGATGCTGTACAGCTTATCTTCGCAGACCCAAAACTCATGCCAACACTAGATTATATCTGCCGAAAATAATTTCGGCCAACAACTTTATTTTTTAAATATTTTTTAAGCTAAGACTTAATCGGCGACTTGCGTTAATAGAGAAATAATGAAACTAAACATAGACTGTTCTTCATTAGAACGGCTTAAATTACTAACAGGCGTAAACATTTACCGCTTTCTAGGATTCAATGTAGACCTAAAAGATGGCACCTTAACAGATGAAATAAATGAAGATTCAATTTACTACGACGACTACCCCAACTGGTTGCTTTCGAATCTACTTCTGAATTATTCAAACGCTACCTTAAAAGCACTTAGCGGCGATCTGGTAAAACTAGGCGAATTCCCCGATGGTCTTGCTAGAGAAAACGGATTTATAAAAACCGCTATTACACCCATTGCAGAGGCTTTCGGAGGTAATCCCGCAGAGTTACCGATATTGGCAAAACGGTTTGGCGGTAAAACCCTGCAGTTTGGGGATGCTTCAACTGAAATCCCAGCGCTAAGAGGCATACCCTTAACCTATATCCTATATGGGTCTGACGAGTTTCCAGCATTCGCAAACCTCGTCTTTGACAGGTCAGCAATCGATTACATGCCACTGGAAGCATTGGTGGTGTTGGGGGAGCTTACGACTTCTCGGCTAATAGAAATTAAAAATTATCGATAAGGCACGTGTCAAGGCTTGAGTCCTGTCACCAAGACATTTGTGATATATGCCAGAAAAGTGCCTTCTTTAACTCGGCTGTCTAATTCGTGTTTCCAGTTATCTGCTTGGTTTTGGGTTACAAACTTAGAGTCTAATGCACCGGTGATAATCCAGTTCATGAAGTACTTCCTTGTAAGGTTTCCAAATGAGTGAGGCATTAACTCAACTGAGACCTCTTTGTAATCGTTGTTTCTCAGAATTTCTATTAGTTGTCTGCCTGCATATCCGTTGGGCCTCATTTTAAGCCCGAAATAGTTGATTAGTTTACGTTCAAACTCGTTATCGCCAAAATTAACAGATAAGGTAGCCATATCCATGTCGACTATTACGATTCTACCGTTCTTTTTTAGAACCCTGTTTAGTTCAGCAAATATTTGGTCAGCTGAGTCTTTTGGGAATACTTGGAAGAACCGCTCTAAATGTACCCTATCGAATTCGCCATCTTGGAATGGTAAGGCAAAAACGTTGCCTTGAATGTGCTGTACTCTTTTAGAAATCTTTGTTTTAGCGAGTTCTTGATCTGCTGCTTCGACCATTACTGGGTCATAGTCAACTCCGACGATTCGACCTTTATCGCCGATGTACCCTGATAGAGGTATCGTGTCAACTGCTGGACCGCAGCCTACATCTAAAACTTGGGAATCAGGCTGAACCTGCAGCAAATCATAACTTCTCTGTTTGATGTGTTTGGTTTCTTCCGCTAAATTTTTTAGCCATTCGATGTTGACAAAATTCTTGCGTGCCATCATTATCGGTCAATCTAGCCTTAGAGATTAGGGGTTATAAAGCTGCCGAGAAAACGCTAAACGTGTTATAAGAAAAAATTGTTTGAGCAGTTACTTTTTCTGCTCTTTTGCCCAAGCTTCCTTAGCAGTTTTTGCTATTTCGTCAATGCTTGGCTGGAGATTTAACTCGTATAGTACACCTTTAACAAGCTCATTGTTTACAATCAGCGCGATTTCGCCGGGTCTAAGTGGTTCGGGTCTTGTTGATTGAAAAACTCGAAGTGCGCGTAAACAGAATTTGACGAGTACATTGTTAAGTTCCGCTTGAAGTTGACTTAATTCGTCTTTTGCTTCAACCATTTTCTTGCTGTAAGCGTCTGAATCTCTTTTGCCAGTAGGTTCCATGCTCATTTTAATTCAGTCCTTTAGGGAGTCATGTAAATTGGTGATTATAACGTTTACTAAAAAAGTGCTTAAAAGGAAGAGAGGTTAGGCTTTGGGTTTTCCAAGCTTCTTATTAAGGCATGCTTGGATGAAGCCAAAGTATTCTGGTTCAGCTCTGCCGGGGCGGCTCTTGAATTCGCCGTGGAATTGAGTGGCGAAGTAGAAGTACTTATCTGGTAACTCTATTGTTTCCATTCTTCTGCCGTCGCTGCTTTTGCCGGTGAAGCGTAAGCCTTTGTTTTTGAGTGCTTCGATGTAGTCAAGGTTGACTTCGAATCGGTGGCGGTGGCGTTCCTGTATTTCTTCTGCGCCGTATAGTTTGTGGGCTAAGCTGTCCTTTTGTAAGATGACTTTGTGTGCGCCTAGTCGCATAGTTGCGCCTTTGATTTCGATTCCGCGTTGCTCTGGCATGAGGTCTATGACTGGGTAGGGTGTGTCTGGGTTGATTTCGGTGCTGTTAGCGTCTGTTAAGCCTGCTACGTTGCGTGCGAACTCTATTACTGCAAGCTGGAAGCCGTAGCAGATGCCGAGGAATGGGATGTCGTTTTCTCTGGCGTATTTTGCGGCTGCGATTTTACCTTCTGTACCGCGTGGGCCGAAGCCGTATGGTACGAAGACGCCGTCGTAGTTAGCAAGGTCTTTTATGCATTCGGGTTCACGCTCGAACTTTTCCGCTTCAAGATAGCTGATGCAGACTTTAGCTTTGCAAGCTGCGCCGCCGTGGCGAAGCGCCTCAGTCATTGATACATAGCTGTCTGAGAGGCCAGCGTATTTGCCTACTAACGCGATCTTTACTTCGTGCTCAGGGTGGATCATGCCATCAACGAAGTCTTGCCAAATTGTGAAGTCTTTGATGTCACATTTAAGGCCTAAGCGTTGGCATATGAAGTCGCCCATTCCCTGTTTGTCAAGAATAAGCGGGACTTGGTAGACGGTTTCTGCGTTGTAGGAGCAGAAAACTGAGCTTTCAGGTATGGTGCCGAATAGCGCGATTTTTCTTAGTGCCTCGGCATCTATCATTTTTGGGCTGCGCGCTACGATTGTGTCAGGTTGGATACCGATGCGTCTGAGTTCGTTGACGCTGTGCTGTAGCGGCTTGGTTTTCATTTCGCCGGTTACATCTAAAATTGGTACAAGTGCAACGTGAACATATAGTGTGTTGTCGTAGCCTTCTTCTACGCGCATCTGGCGTATGGCTTCGAGGAAGGGTAAGCCTTCTATGTCTCCGACGGTTCCGCCGACTTCTGTTAAAACGATATCTGCGCCGACGGCTTTGCCCGCGGTTCTGATGCGGTTCTTTATTTCGTTGGTGATATGTGGAACGATCTGGACGCATCTGCCCAGAAAGTCGCCGTGGCGTTCTTTCTCGATTACGCTTTTGTAGATGCTGCCGGTTGTTAGGTTATTTTCCTGCTTTAGGCTTACGTCTAGGAATCGTTCGTACCAGCCTAAGTCTAGGTCGGTTTCGCCGCCGTCGTCTGTGACGAAGGTTTCGCCGTGCATATACGGGTTCATTGTGCCCGCGTCGATGTTAACGTATGGATCGATCTTTACGACGGTGGGTTTCAGTCCTCTTGTTTGAAGCATTTTGCCGATAGATGATGTTAGTATTCCTTTGCCGACTGAACTTAAGACACCGCCTGTAACGAAAATGTATTTAACCATTAGTTTCCCCGCAATGCCTACACTTTTACGAAAAGTACTTTTAACTCTTTTGTGTGCGGAGCCGAGAAACTAAGCAATACAACACAGATATTACTGGAAAGTGTAGAGTTATGGGGGTGGCGCTTGCCTGAATCGGCGGTTGCGCCGTAGACCGAGGAAGATTATCCATATACCGATTAGGATTATTACAAGCGGCCAGAAGTATGTCCAGAATAGCGTGAAGCCCGTGATTGCTGCTAAGCCGATTATGACGATGAATAAGCCGACTATTAGTAAACCGATGCCTTCGCCGCCGCTTTTATGTCGGTACTCTTCGCGGTAGTGGCGTCTGTGTTCATACGGCGGATTGTATGGTCTGGCTTCGTCGCTGTAGAGGGATGCTCCACAGTTTGAGCAGTTGACTGCTGTGTCAGGGTTTTGGGTGCCGCATTTTGTACAGTAAACCATTTCTGTTTCTCCTGTTATGCTTGAAGGTTTGATGTACTGATAAGATTTTTGGTATCTTCAGGTGTTGGAGCGCTAAAAGGCTTGTTTATGTGCATAACAACTATAAATCACGTCTGCAATAGCATACCGTGGAGACTCTAAATGCCACAAGCCTTTGTACTAATTAACGTTGAATCAGGCGCCGAAGAAGAAGTAGTAAATATACTAAAGAAGATCGAGGGCATCGAAGAAGCATACTACTCCTATGGTGTTTATGATATAATTAGTAAAGTTAAAGCTGACTCAATGGAGAACCTAAAAGATCTTGTTACTAGAAAAGTCCGCACTCTTAACCGGGTTAGGTCAACTTTAACTTTAATCATGATGGAAGAATAAACATTTCTCCATCCGCTTTTTCGATTCTGCCTTTAGGCATCAGTTTTATTAACATAGTTATTTAATCATGCAATTATGCGAAGTACGATTCCGAGCATAGTACTGGTTTCCATTTTAGCGATTGCTCTATTCTTGGCTGTAGCATCATGTGAAGTGTCAATCGGCGTTAAAAGCGGCGACTGGATCGAATACCGTGTCACCTCCAGTGGTGCACCCATGCAGGGACACGACGTCGCGTCAGCACGCATGGAAATTGTTGCCGTAGATAGCCCAAACGTGACGGCGAAGATAACCTCCAACTTTACAGACAAAACCAGCGATACAATCACCGCTACTCTTAACCTACAAACAGGTCACTTAATCGACGATTTTATCATCCCTGCAGGCTTAGAGGTAGGTGACAGTTTCCCAGAAGAGAACTATGGCAGCGTAAACATCACTGGCTCTGAAGTCCGGTCTTATGCGGGGGCTCAACGAACCGTCCTTACAGCTA
>JAAYYI010000032.1 GCA_012515445.1 Candidatus Bathyarchaeota archaeon
ATATCCCCCAAGAGATCCAGAAAACCATTGACGTTGTAGATATTTTCCGCAGAAGCGAGGATGTGTCTCCGATTGTGGATCAAGCCATCCAGCTAAAACAGAAGTTTGGGAGACCGCTTGTGGTTTGGATGCAGCTAGACATCGTAAACCAGGCAGCAGCTGAAAAGGCAAAGCAAGCGGGGTTACAGGTGGTTATGGATAAGTGCCTCATGAAAGAGCACCTTCACAGACGCACCTAACTCTTTCAGGCAGTAAACAACCTGTTGAAGAAAAACGCTATCTGCAGAAGAAGCATTTCTCAGCCCATGAACTTGGCATCTCAGCCTGACATTTCGGACACATAAGCCCCAGTTGGCGGATGGCGGTGCAGGTTTTACAGAACAACTCGAGCACTTCCGATTTGTCCTGCGGCTCCTTGATTACGGATAATATCATTTGGTCGAGGAGCGAAAGCACCTGAGGGGTATTTTCGATGGCGACAAGGTTGGCGCCTCTTTCACGGCCGACATAGCGGCTGACTGCGGATTGCGAGAGCCCGAGAAGGTCAGCGGTTTGTTTTTCAGTTTTACCGTATTTTTCGACTATACTGCGCGCCATGAATGCTTTTACTGCAGGCAGTACCGTTTTTACTCCAACTTCACATGGCAGTATCATTTTAACCCCGACTTATGGTATTTTTATAGCACAAATTATTTAAGTATGCCGCATGGCATAAACTATGACGCGTGTCAAGACGGGCATCATACATTAGCAAAGCAACTCCACACCCTTAACTCCAACTCTTCCCCGCCTTGACACACGACGCACCATAAAGGAGAACAAAAAATGAACGTCCTCCAACCCAACCACAACGGCGAAAAACGCGACTTAACAACACTGCTAAAAACACTCGACGCTGAATGCCGCAACTGCGCACCTACCTCGCCACTCGAATGCATCAACCGCTGCCAAGTCTACAAACTCAAAAACGAGCTCCGAACCCTCAGAGAAAGAATGGATAATCCCAATTACGTGAAAGAATTATTCAACGTCCTGAAAAACGAGACCCGACTCCACATACTTAAAGCAATAGCTGAAGGCAGGTACTCGGTCAGCCAGCTACAGAAGGAACTAAAAAGTAACGGACATGCCCACAGCCAAGAAACATTAAGCGAAGAATACCTAAAGCCATTGCTAGAAGTGGGATTAGCCAGCGAATCGCGAGATGAATACTACGCCACCAACTTCGGCGGCCGCTTAACAAAGATCCTAGTTGTATTTCCAGAATTCGCAGAAGTCTTACCAGCACATTCTGAATGTTACGAAGAAGAACTGATTCAAGCGTTACTTGATGGCCCGAAAACCTTTGAGGCTATCGAAGCTGTCGTTTCACCCAAGATTGCATCCCGAATACTCAAGCGCCTAAAAGAAGCCGACTTGATAGAAACGCCCGATGAACGTGACTACATTTTCTTCTTCAAATCCAAACGGGACCCAAGTAAAGAATCATTCACGGAAACTGAGCGGAAACTCTACGACAGCATTCCAGAGGACGGTATCTCTGCAGGTAAACTCTCCAAACTAGCAGGGTTATCCATGCGGCGAACCTACAAGTACCTCAGGGGATTAAAAGGCAAAAAATTGGTATTCATAAGAAGAACACCTAAAGTGTACGGCTTAACCTCCAAAGGAGAAATGTTAGCTTCTGTACTCGATGGACTTCATGAAGTAATAGAGGAAACATGGAGTTCCTCACGTCAGGTTTTCCACGCAAGCACCAAAGACAACGCTTAAACTAAGCACCATCTTTTTTTCTTACTCGCCGGGGGCGCCATGGAACGGTGAACCCTCCCAGAGCATACTCCACCAGTCATCTTCAGTTATGGTTTCTCTTTTAACCACGGTTTCCAGCACCATCTTTAACATTGCATGATGGCGGATTTCGTCTTCAAGAATTGCTTTAAGCAGAAAAACGACTTTTTCGTTCTTTATCTCCGGTATCTTCTGCTTTAGCACTTTTATGAGTGCAGCTTCTATGTCTATGTGCTTCTGTATAAGTGCGCTATGTTGATCCAAATCGCTCTGCGCCAGCGCAGTCGGCGTTTCAGTCAGCAGGGTAACAGCTGAAGTGTAGAGCTCCGCATGCTTAACTGAATCCAGCGAAACCCCTTTCAGCACACCTTTAACAGCGACGTTCTTCATGCCAACAAGAGCTTTCTCCAGGGAGTCAACGATTTCCTTCTCGACCGTAACCTGATTTTTCAGAAACGCAATGAGGTTATCATTAGTTTTTTCCATAAGAATTCATCCCACTCGGCTTATGTTAAGGCTGATTCTTCAAGGTTTCGGCAATTCTTTTCCCGAGATCCTTACAGGCATCCAAAGTAGGTCCATCCGGAATGTACTTAGCAAGCAGAGGCGGCTCCATAACAGACATACCCAATTGATCCTGCATTATCGCTATGACTTGCGGCGGTGCAACGGCGTCCCAGCCGTATGAGCCGAATACAGCACCTATTTTGCCTTTCAGTGTTACGCCTTTTGCCGATGCTTCTTCGAAGAGGTTTTTGAAGTCAATTGGCATTTCTTTACGGTATGTAGGTGCTCCCATGATGACGGCGTCAAAATTTGTCAAGTCTGAGGCATCATCTAGATGGTAAGTTAATTCCACTATTGTACCAGCGACGCTTTGGGCTCCCTCTGTTACGGCTTTTGCCATTTTTTCAGTGTTTCCACTGCGGCTATAATATAAGATAAGTATTTTTGGCATAATTAAAATGGGTATTAAAAATATTTCAAGCTTACGCTTGGTGATGGATGTGCATTATTAATAAAAACAAAAAAGGTTAAGCGTTCTGGTTTATCCGCTTATTACGTCGGCTGCCCTGTGATCTCGCTTGCTTCCCAGAGCCTCCGATAGATCCAGAAGTTTTACTCTTAGTGCTTCTACTTTCGCCACCCTTGCGACCTATAGTTCTATAGAACTCAGATCCACGCTGCTCCGCAACTGTCTCACCGCCTTTTTTGCCTATTTGTCGGTAGAATTCAGGGCCTCTTTCCCGGGCGACTTTTTCTCCGCCGATTCTGCCAGCTTCCTGTCTGGTAAGTTTTCTTTTATGTTCACCTTTTACTGCCAAAAAACACGTCACCTCCAAAAAACCATTTTTTTACTAGAATGCTTAATGATAGTTTGAAAATCAATAAAGATAAGATACCGGAAAAAGTTACTCGATTTTACCTATCTCTTTTGTTATGTCTATCGGTGAAGTATACGTCTTATCCGGCAGTTTATTGATTAAATCCATGACGTCATTAGGCGCGGCTTTATTCTGTGCATTGCTAATAAGTGCCGCTTTCCCAGCGGGGTAGTGCATGCCAGCTAAATATTTCTCCACAATCGCTGGGCTAACATGCCCTGAACTTCCACGCCTGTTAGTGTATTTTCTTCTTTCGCCTCTACCTTGTCCAATTCCTCTGCGCCGTGTTGTTTCCTGTTCACTCGTAACATTCCACCTCCGAACTCTTAAAAAATAAAGTTGGAAAAGAAAGAGAGCCCACTATGGTATTTAGCGGTCTCATTCTTCCTCGTGCTCTTTTCCTTCCTCAATGAGTCTTTTAACCTTCTGACCGCCCTTGTGTCCGATTTCACTGTAAAATTCTTCTCCGTGGGTTTCAGAGGTTTTCTCGCCACCCATACGGCCTGCTTCTTCAACGGTCATTTTTCCTTTCTTCGCCTTGCTTTCAGACAATCGAATTCACCTCCATTTCAAAAATTGATTGAACAATTAGCTGCAAAAGAAGACTTGTTACTCTTCTTCGTGTTCCTTGCCTTCTTGGATAAGCCTTCGGACTTTTTGTCCACCTTTATGTCCAATTTCCTCGTAAAATTCTCTGCCGTGAGTTTCCGCGGTTCTTCGCCCACCTTTTTGGCCGCCCATGCGTCCAGCTTCCTCTACACTCATTGTTCCTTTTTTTCGTTCATCAGCCAACAAAATTCACCTCCTATTTTGGGAACAATTAAAATTTAGATGGAGTTCATTTGGAATGCTTGGTTACTCTTCTTCGTGTTCTTTTCCTTCTTCGATTAGTTTCCTGACGCGTTGGCCACCTCTATGTCCAGCTTCTTCTAGACTAGTCTTGCCTTCCGCTTCAGCTGTACCTTCATGCTGCTTCGCTCTTTCAGAACCGCCCTTGCTACCGATCTCACTATAGAATTCTGGGCCATGAGTTTCAGAGGTCTTTTCTCCACCCATTCGACCTGCTTCCTCAACGGTCATTTTACCTTTCTTTTTGTCTTCGCTCAATCATTTCACCTCCAAAAAAAGTTAAACGGTCGCCTTTTGTCCAATGTCCTAGCCCAAAACATTCCACATAAACATATGTGGCTGTTCAGAGACGACAACATGAAAAATTAGCCAATTGGAGATACAGGGGGAATGCTAAGTAACAAAAAATGAAAGAAACAAAATTTGGGTTTTTGGCATCTATTCTTCTTCGTGTGCTTTACCTTCCTCTATGAGTTTACGTACTCGCTGTCCGCCTTTTGGTCCACCGATTCGTCCGCCTTTCCTTCCGATTTCACTGTAGAATTCTTCGCCATGAGTTTCAGAAGTCTTTAAGCCGCCGCGACGACCTGCCTCTTCCACTGTCATTTTGCCTTTCTTTTCTTCCAAAAAAATTCACCTCCAAAAACTGAATTGGGTATTTGAAAAATAGTGTATAAAAAAGAGCTTTGGGGTTTATTCGTTGCTTTCATGTTCTTTTCCCGCTTGGATTAGTCGTCTGACGCGTTGGCCGCCTCTATGTCCAGCTTCTTCTAGACTAGTCTTGCCTTCCGCTTCAGCTGTACCTTCATGCTGCTTCGCTCTTTCAGAACCGCCCTTGCTACCGATCTCACTATAGAATTCTGGGCCTCGTTCGCTGGAGACTTTTTCTCCGCCTTTGCGTCCGATTTCCTCGTAGAATTCTCGTCCGTGGGTTGCCGCGGTTTTCTGTCCGCCTTTCCTGCCTGCTTCGGCTACGGTCATTTTGCCCTTTCTTGCTTCTTCTGTTCGTGTACTCAAAAAATTCACCTCCTACTATACTACGGAAAAGTCAACAAGTAAAATGCCGAATCACCGCTCATAAACATATGTTGTTGTGGCGGGGATGCAACATGCCGATTGTAGATCAGAAAATACGTCTCTTTGTTGTTTTGGATATTTGGCGCGTTACAGGTTACGGTTTTTGTGGTTTTAGAGCTTTTTTGTGTTGTTTTTTGCTGCCGCTCTTGGGTGCTGCTGCGTCGACTTGTAGAAGCAGCCTCGACTTTTTCAGGTGACAAGTCAACGGTGATTAAATTTTTGAATTGAAAGAAGAAGAGAGTGCTGCCCTGCTACTTCATCTTCCATAACTTTAAGCAGAAACAGCCGTTTTTAGTTCTGTGTCTGATTCCGGTTGCAGGTTGGTTGAGGCTCCTCCACAAGTAGTTTAATCCCAAACAAGCCTTGAGGTCAACTGTCACTGCTCTTGCCTTACCTTTCCGCCAAATTGACATACCGGCGTTAAAGAAAAGAAGTGCTACAATTACAGCCGCCTGAAAGAATTCGCCTAAAATGACTGTAACGACAATTGTTATTTCCAGCATCCAGGGAACAATTCCCCAGAACCTTTTCCCTAGCTTTCACCAGAAACGTTCCCTCTTCTCGGGGACTTCAGTAAATCCATAAAGAGAAGTCTGCTTTTCGCTTCTTCTGCACTAAGGCCAGTTATCAGGTTAGTCTGCTCAACGGTTCCTTGTTGCTCAAGAAACCATCAGTATTATAGGGTTTTATTTTCTATTTAAACCTCCAAACAAACGCTTATTATTTGAATTTCGACCACTGTCTGGTCAAGCATGCGTTCCAAAACTCTCAAGTGTAAAACGTTAACTTTGACTCTAAAGGATCATTTTATTGACAAGTAGCTTTGCTGTTATTCGTTGGGAACTAAAAAGGGAGGGAAAGATTGATTTCTTTCACCTTATGGTTTTTTTCGCATCATTAAAACCATAGCTATTCCGACTACAATGATCGCAATGATGATAGCGATTGACATTGGCATGAAGTATAAGTCAGCCATTGAAGGTTCCTGCGTTGGGATCGGCGCTGATGTAGCTGCCGGTTGGTCAACTGCGAACGCTGTGGTTGCCTGTGAAGGCCAGTATGATTCGCTGCCTGGGAACATAGCGTAGACAGTGAATTTGCCGGAGATATCGGGGGTCCATTGGAAGCTGTAGAAGCCTGTTGCATCTGATGTTGTTGTTCCAATGCTGCGGTAGTTACCGTTGCCGTCGACTACAAAGAATTGTACTGGAACACCTGTAGTATCTGTTGGGCGAGGTCGCTGCATGTATACGTATTCCATCCAGTATGTCATGCTCTCATCCGATACTGCTGGAACGCCGTTGGGGAATCTTGCTGCCTGCTCGTTTTGTTTTGTACCTGCCGCTATATCCATGACAGTTCCTTCTAGAAGGACACTGGCACCTAATGGGGTGACTTTTGGCGATGCTGTAGCAGTTACTGCATTGGGTCCTTTGCCGAATGCATATATTTGGTTGTCCATGGCGTTATGTGTTACTAACAGGCCATCAGCTAATGCACCCATAGCGTTTCTACCGCCTTGATAAGCGCCGGAAACGTTCCATATGCCTTCGCCTGTTGTAACATTTATTGCCCACATTTTCATTCCGCGCCATAGTGGTTGGTCAGGTGAGTGTTCGTTGTGCGCTATGAAGATTTTTCCGTCCGCTATTATTGATGCGCCGTAGAAGGCCCATGTGCCGTAGGTAGTATCAAATCCTGAACTGCCGCCGTAGAACTCCCAAGCTTTTTGTCCAGTTGTCATGTTATATCCTGAGACTATTCCTGCAAATCCCGCGGTGTAGAATATGTCGCCTGCGAAGCCTCCTCCTACGTCAAAGATGCCCCAGTCGTCTTCTGGACCGTCTAATCGGTACTTTTCGCTGCCAGTTGCCATGTCATATATTATCCATTGTTTGTTTTCTCTGTAAGGTAATGCGTACAAGCCTGTGTATGGTTTGATGTACACGGGGTATTTCATATCACCGATGTTTGTGCGGTTTTGGGTCCAGAGTAGTTGACCTGTTGTTGTGCTGTAAGCTGTATGCACAAAGGTTGGCCATACATCCGTTGGTTTCTGAACAGTTGCAGACGTAATCATTATGCCTGCTTTTTCATCTAGCCATTGGATGCTGTTTCCTGCACCAGGCACATTAGTTACATTCACTTTCCACTGTATTCCTGTGGTAGCGTTGATCGTTTTTCCTTGGGATTGTTCAGGTCGCCAGTACGTATTTGGGTTCTGTGACGGGTTTGAAGCTGAATACAAGCCGGGCAATGCAGACGAGTTCCACATTTGAACCCATTTCTGGGCGTTATTTACGTTGTAGATCAATATTTCGCCTTTAGGACCCATCTGTACGTAGCCGTTCGGTACGTTGCTTAAGGTGCAAATGTAGTTTCCCGTGAAGGCATCATGCATGTACCATGTGTTGCCACTTGAATACCAAAGATAAGCAAAGGCGCCATGCTGGTTCTCCGAGTCATAATCGTACACTTGACCCATTCGTAAACTGTTGAAGCCTGAACCGTAAGAAATGTTCTGGTACCATAGGGTTTCGCCTGTTCGGACATCTACTGCTGTTGTCCCGTATCTGGGTGGTTCAGCAGTTTCGTAATACAGGACGCCATTCATGATAATTGGGGGTCTGAACATCGGTTCATAGTTTAATCCGCCATAGTATGCTTGACCATACCCCATAGCGCCGCCAACGATTCCGCCAGGCAGCAATGGTTTGGTCCACATGATGTGCCCAGTGTTTGGCCCAGTTGAGTACAAGTTTGCGTTGCCGCTGCCTTCAAAAGCTAATGCGTCTTTGTCGCCTTTGCCCATAAGCCAGTTTCCGCTGATTTGGTACCAACCTCTATTTTCTGAGTTTATTGGTCGAGTCCAGTATTCAGTGGGGAAGGGTAACTCGGGTGTTATTGTTATTTGCTGCTCTTGAACGGTAACTGAGATAGTCTTTGAATCCAGTGGCACATACCAGCGGGTATAACCGTTTGCTCCAGTTGTGTTAACCCATTGTCCCGGGAAGCTTGCATGGACTTTGTATATGCCTACTGTTGATGGCGTGAAGGAAATGTATGCTCCGCCGTTTATGTCAGACTTTAGATTGTCAAATACTTGTGTTTGGCCGTCTGGTTTTTCAACTGTTACTTTTACGTTGTTCCATGTTTGCCCTGAGATTGGATGTGGAATTGTTAGCCACCATTGAACGTTTACGGTTTGTCCTACACCGATGGGGTTCGGGACTGCGCTTATGAACAATCGTGTTTCTACGTCAACCGCTGATACATTAGACAGTATTGCTATCGAAGGCAAAACTAGAAGTATCGCCAACGTAAGGGTGATAAGTTTATTTTTAATCACGAAGTTTCAACTCTATGTTTGTCATTTCTTCCTCTCCATAGAACCAGTTATTTGGGAAAAATTTCGTTTTAAAAGCTTGTAACCTCAAACTGTTGAGACAAAAAAGAGTCAAGCTGGTGGCTTTTCTAGATGAGCTATTTGAAAAATCGATAAATTAACAAGAAGCTGAATACCCACTCAGCCTCCGTCTTGACTGCAAATATTGACAAAAAGGGGAAGGGAAAATTATTCCCAATTGTTTTCGTGTTACGGGCGCTTTCTAAGGGCCAAAACTATGACTACACCGACAACGACTATTGCAATGATGATACCGATTGACATTGGTAGGAAGTATAGATCAGCTGCAGAGGGTCCTGCGGTTGCCTGCGGCGCCGCTGTCGCCTGTGCTTCATCGACAACAAAAGATGTTTGGTCGTATGATCCGTAGTATGCTTTAGAACCTGCGAAGGTTGCGATGACTGAGTATTTACCTGAAATATCTGGTATCCAGTTAAAGCTATAGTAACCTGAGGAGTCGCTTGTGGTGGTTCCGATTTCACGGAAGTTACCGTTTGCATCGACTACTGAGATTGTTACTGGAACACCGCTTGTATTAGTTGGCATCTCGAATTGCTTGTAGACATAGAGCATGTATTGACTTTGGCTTGCGTCAGAGACTGCTGGGACACCGTTGGGGAATCGTAGTGCAATTGGGGAATAAGTTGTGCCAGGTGAGACATCAGTTACTTTTCCAGATATGACTACACTCTGTCCTGGTGCAGCGCCGAGGTTTGGAGCAGTAACAGTGGTTTTGCTTGGACCCTTACCCATTGCATAGACCCTTAGGTCATATGTATCGTAGCCCGCTATGATGCTATCACCCATAACTGGATTACCACCCCAACGTGTCTCACGCATTAAACCGTTAATACGGAAAATTTCGCTGCCGTCGGTTGCGTTAACACAAGCGAATGGTCCACCCCTTGGCATTGGACTGTTAGCAGAGTGCTCAAGAGTGCCGATGTAGATTTTGCCTGCTGCGATTAAGTCGATCCAGCCCCACCAGTTCTCGCCTGTAACTGGCTCACTGTAGGGGTCTTTAAGTGTGTAAGTCCAGTCAGTTTGGCCAGTTTGGAGGTTGTATGCATATAGGATACCTGCGAGGCCAACTGAGTACAGTTTTCCGTAGGCAAAATACCATGTATGTTCTCCGGCGCCTGAACCGTATAGGTCAAGATAGTTTTCCGATTGAGTTGCCCAGAGGTATGAGCCGTCGACTAGGCTGAAGCCGTAGTGGGTTACTAGTTCTTTGTTAAATATTGCCATTACACCGTTGCCGTAAGTATCGTCTGTTACATAGTTTGATGCGCCAGTGTAGTATAGTATGTTTGAGCCTGCGAGCCATTCAGCGGGAGGAGTCCATGTTTTATCGAATATTGCTGCGATTGATTGGGTGTTTATCGATGCGTTACGTGTTGCAGTTATCTCATTGATTGGCAGACCCCAGAGACGTACCATGGTTTGGTTGAAGGCCATACCGACGATTCTGTCGCCTTGATAAACTCTGAGATAGTTTGAGGTTAAGCCTATAGGTATAGTTACGTTCCACGAGTAGCATTTGCCTAGAGCGCCATTTAGCAATCTTGCTGCTGGGAAAGCCGAGTTTATCTGCTGACCTATTGCGTTTGTTGGGTTTGTTGGTCCTCCTGGATCGCGTGCGCCTCTTTGGTTTGCATCCATTCCCAGGGCGCCGAATGACCAGCTTCCATAGGTTGGTTGTCCGATTACCGCGTTTTGTTGACCTGCCAGTGTAGAGTTCCAGAGTGCCATCCAACCAGCGTTTGTGTTCATTTGGTAGATGAGGATTTCTCCGTTTGGACCAAAGACTCTTGTGCCTGAGGGAACGTTGTAGAACATGAACTGGAATGAGCCATCATTTGGGCTGTAAGCTGTGTAGTTGCTGCCAGTTACTGACCAGAGATAATTCCATACGCCGTTAACGTTGTAGCTTGGGAAAAACATTGTTTGACCAAAATTCAGGAATGTACCATTTAGGAACCAGAGCTTTTCACCAGTATGGAGATCGATTGCTTGAATGCCTGGTATGCTAACCTGCGCGTATAAGCCGTTTGGCGCCGAGTTATAGTATAGGACGCCGTTGATAACTACCGCGTTTGCGAATCTGCCTTCGTAAGCGTCGCCTCCGTACATATCCGCAATAATATTGTTTTGTCCGTCGTAGAGTCCGCCTGATATGCCGCCTTGCTCGTATGGAGTAGCCCATAGGATGTGGGGGGTTTCTGGAGCGTTTTCTTGGAATTCTACAAACGAGTTTTGTGGTCGTTCTACCCAGTTGCCTGAGATGCTATACCATTCTCTGAGCTGCGGGTCGATTGGTCGGCTCCAGTACTCGGTTGGTAAGGCGTGGCCGGGGTAGAATTGTATTTCTGTGGATTCGACTACTTGCAGCGTCATTGATATGGAGCTTGCTAGAAGTATTGTGCCTTTCTGTATAGGTGCGGGTCTTCCGGATACTGGGGACGTTATCGGGTATGTGTTGTTGGGGAAGTTTGTTGTTACTGTGTAGTTTCCTATTTGGTCGGGTATGTAGGTTGTGTAGGTTGCTCCTGTTGAGTCAGTTGTGAATGGACCAAGAGTCTGAGTTGTCCCATCGGGTTTTGTGACTGTTATGGTGATGCCTGACCAGCCGTAGGATGCTGATGGCGCAGCCTCTGAAATACCACATTTAAGCAATGTTTCCTGACCAACACCGACAGGGTTTGGAATGGCGTCAACTATTGGATAGGTCTTCATTGTTGCTTGTGCTTGTGCTGCTGGAATAGGTATGGCTGTTATTGTCGAGGTTACGAATGCAGCTAAAATCAAAAAACAAAATAGTTTCTTAAATTGCATTTCTTTTCTCTCCTTATAAGCCGTAAATTGTTTCTTTGGAGCTATGGCAATTTAAGACCTTGTGATAACTTAATGTTACCACAATTTATCGCCTGAATAATTGCACTAAAATACGCTTATTATAGAAATCGAGTAAAATGTTGTACTAGTGAAAACAGAAGTATTGCAGAGCAGGGTTTACTGGGGCTTCTGGTTACCTATTAGGAGAAAGAGTTGCAAACAGGCATTACAGTGACTGCAACCACCGTAAGTGCTCTCCAGAAGTCCACTCAGCCCCTGCTCTACATTTGTTGGGACTAAAAAAGGGAGGGAAAGAGGATTTTCCATCTGTCTTTCGCCTTATGGTTTTTTCATCAGGACTAATGCAACCATTATGATGCAGATTATGATTGCAACGAAGAGTCCTGCGATTGCTGGTACGAAGTACTGGTCAGCCATTGAGGTTACTGTTGGTGGTGGTGCTTGTGTTGCTGCTGGTTCTGCTGCGTAGAAGGATGTTGCTGCGTTTGATGGGTAGTATGCTTCTGTGCCTGCAAAGGTTGCGTAGACTGTGTATGCGCCTGCAATGTCTGGTGTCCAGTTGAACGCGTATGTTCCCATGGCGTCGCTTACGGTGGAGCCGATTGTGCGGTAGTTTCCGTTAGCGTCAACTACGCTGATAGCGATTGGTACGCCGGTTGTGTCAAGTGGGCAAGGTTGTTGCATGTAGACGTATTCCATCCAGCGGTTCATGCTTGCATCTGAAACGCATGGTAATCCGTTGGGGAAGTTTGCTGCTGTTTGTTCTTGTTTTGTGCCTGCTGCTATGTCGGTGATTGTTCCTCTTATGGTGATTGCGGTTTGTGTTGTTACGCCCACGTCTGGTGCTGTTACGGTTATTTTGCTTGGTCCTTTGCCGTAGGTGTATAGTTGGTTGTCATAGGCGTTTAGTACTGTTGCGTAGCCGTCTACTATGGTGGCTGCGTTTGTTACGTCGAAGCCCATGATTTCCCATACTAGTGAGCCGTCAGTGATGTTGATAGCTAGTTGTTTTGCGCCTCTGAATAGTGGCGGGCTGTATTCGTGGCCTACGTTGAGGAAGTATACGCCTCCCGCGATGGATCCGCCGCTGAATACCCATAGTGGCCATACGCCGTATGGTGTATCTGAGCCGGATGGACCTAGTAGTTTGTTGGTGCTTGTGTACCAGACTTGTTCGCCTGTTCTTCCGTCGATTGCCCAGATGTCTCCGCCGAAGCCCATGATGTAGAGGATACCATCTGCGATTTCTGTTTGGTAGCCGCCGATGCTGTTATATGCGTTTGGTACCGGTACGTTTCCGTTGTCGCCGCTTAATTGTACTGGTCCCCAGACTAATGCACCGGTGTTTAGGTTGTATGCTCGGATTTTGCCTGTTGCTGCTTCAATGTAGTAGTACATGCCGTATCCTGATTTGGTGATTTGGTCGCGTGTGAATGGCGTTAGTGTTCTGTTAGCTATCCAGAGTTGTTCGCCTGTTTCCGCGCTGTATCCTGCGTCTACTTGCCAACCGACGTTGTAGTAGGCTGCTCCTGTGGCGGTTAATAGTGCTACTCCAGAGTCGACTCTGTTAAGCGATAGGGATGACCCTTCTGGGAATTCGCCTGTCGTCATGTTGGTGGCGATTGGCTTAGTCCACATGATTCCGCGTCCGAATTCAATTTCTCTACCCTGAGGTGGTCTCCAGTTCCAGCTGTCTGAGGTGACGCCTTTCACGTACTGGCTGTTGGGATAGAAGATTGCCTGCGTTGAGTTCCAGCAGTTAAGTGTTGGTCTGCCCCACTGGTTCGCTCTGCTGTTGTTAACGTAGTAGCCGATCAAGTTTCCGCCTGCGTCTGAAACGATGTTCATGCCTGTGCCGTTGACTATGCTTAGGATGTATTGGCCAGTCATTGCGTCATACATATTGTATGTCCTTGGTGATGCTCCGAAGCCACCCATGTTTCCCGGTACAGACCATAAGTACGCTATACCGCCGAACTGGTTGGGGTTCACCATGTCAAGTATCTGACCGTACTTTAGTATGTCAGTGGTGTTTGTTGTCCAGATTGTTTCGCCGGTTCTCAGGTTAAGTGCTGTCCAGCCTACCTGATTTCCTGAACTGCCGGGGTAATTGGTGTAGTACATTACGCCGTTGATGATGATTGGTGCCCATTTCGGCTCATATTGGCTTGTTGAGTAGTAGTTGCTTGTGTCGTCGCCTCCGTATTCTCCGCCCATTAAGCCGCCGTAAGCGACTGGTTTAGTCCACATGATGTGCGGTGAGAGTGGAGCGTTTGAGTATGGGTTGTAGTTTCCTGTTGCGTTGTATCTGCCTGTGGCTGCAAACGAGTGTGCGCCGAGTCCTAGCCAGTTGCCGCTTATCTGGTACCATGGATAGTTAGGGGCATGTATTGGTCTTGTCCAGTAGCTTGTCGGCAGAGGTGTAATTGGCAATTGAGGAATAGGGTCTTGCTGTACCGTTAGGTATGTTGGCGGACTTAGTGACGGCATAAAGTAGTCGCCGATGTATGCGTTGTTGGGATTTGCTCTATTTTCGCCCTTCATGGTTTCGCCTGGGTAGTAGACCTGGAAAGTGTAGTTGCCCAGTTTGTTAGGTGTGAACGATGTCCAGGTTCCGCCTGTTGCGTCTGATGTGAATGGCCCAAGTGTCTGGTTTGTTCCGTCCGGATCTGTAATTGTTACTTTGAATCCGTGCCATCTGTCTCCGTTTGTTCCTGCGGCTGTCGGTGGGGGTATCTGTACCCACATGCCTATGGTTACAAGTTGGCCTAGGCCTGCGGGGTTTGGTGCAACGCTACAGTAAGCATATGTCGGTATATCCCATGGAGGTGTGTGTGCGTTTGACAGTGCTATACTGCCCATTGAGATAGTCAATACGGCAATAATCAGCACTGCAAAAAGTTTAGATTTTAATTGCTGCAATAATTTTCTTCTCCTAAAGCTATAGGAAAACCTTTGCATGTACTTTTTATTTAATACCTTGTAACATCCATTCGTTGAGACAACTATGAAAACAAGAACGCAATCTTCAGGTTGAGAACCAATAAATTCAACGGACTATGCTCAACTTGACGTCGGCACGCTATTTTTAGAAGCGCCAAAGGACGTAGGGTGTTGAAGAATGATTTTTCAGTAATTTAAATATCTTGCAAAGCTGAAGATTATTGCTGTTGGGCACAGTCATGAAGGTTCTCCTTGTTAACCCGCCGCAGACGTTTTATCCGGGCTCGGCTGAGCCTGCAGGAAACTTACCCATCGGTTTAATGTACATAGCAGGAGTGCTAAAGAAAGCAGGTTATAGTGTGGAAATCCTCGACGCCTTCATGGGTTTAGGCTCAGTCTTTCAACAGTCGGGTGAATCCTTCCAAGTCGGGATGCCGCTAGCGCAAATAAAAGGTGAAATCGAGCAGCGTAAACCCGACGCCGTAGGAATCGCTGGACCCTTCACTTGCCAAATTGGCAATACCATCCAAGTCAGCCGCATAGTCAAAGAGGTTAACCCAAAAATCCAAACAGTCGTCGGCGGACCACACGTCACATTGGTTCCCAAAGAGTTTCTAGAGGAAGCAAGCGACGTTGATGTCGTGGTTATGGGTGAAGGCGAATATGCTATGCTCGAACTCGCTGAAGCGTTTGAGCAAAAAAGACAGATGAGCGAAATTAAGGGGATAGCTTACCGCAGAAACGGCGATGTTTCAGTTAATCCCACTAGGCCCTTCATTGAAAACCTTGATGAATTACCCTACCCAGCCTACGACTTAGTGGACATGGAGTACTACCTGAGCCAGAACAAGGTTGGGTACCGAAGCTTCCAGAAACGTGCAATCTCAATGATTACCAGCCGAGGCTGCCCATTCAACTGCTGCTTCTGCGCCGTTCATCTGCACATGGGGCAGGGCTTCCGGGCGCACTCGGCAGAATACATCTTAGACCATCTTCAATACGTCGTTGAGAAGTACAAGGTGGAACATGTCTTCTTTGAGGATGATAACTTAACGCTCAATGTCAAACGGTTTGAAGCTATCTGCGACGGTATCATCGAGCGTAAACTAAGGATTGGATGGGAAACTCCCAATGGCGTCCGCGCCGACTGCCTTAACCTCGATCTGTTAAAGAAGATGAAGAGGTCAGGCGCTGTTAGCGTCTTTGTCGGCGTTGAGTCCGGTGACCAAGAGATCCTCGATAGAGTCGTCTGTAAAAGCTTGGACCTTAATAAGGTGGTTGAATTCGCTAAAAACGCGAAATCCATCGGACTGAAAACAGGCGCATTCTACATTATAGGGTTCCCGGGCGAGACTAAAGCTAATATGAAGAGAACAGTTGATTTCGCTCTGGAGCTCAAGCGGAAGTATGATGTGGGTATGCACCTGTTTATGGCGACGCCCTCTTATGGCACACGCCTCTATGAGCAATGCAAAGCCAACGGCTACATCCAAGCGGATTTAAGCTGGAACAGTTTTGCTATGGCCCGGCAAGTGCAGGGTGTTCCGTTGATCACGACAAGCGAGTTTACGCCGTTGGAAGTTAAAGAAATCGCGGTACAAGCGATGGCTGAGTATAAGAGGATTCATTTGGTGAATTTAGCTAAGAATCCAAGGAAGGCGCTTGGAACTGCGATTAGCCAACCGCAGCTGATTGTTAAGTACATTAAGAGCCTGTTTTCTCGTTGACCTGTTGTACAGTTTACTCTCCGAGCTACCTTTAACATAAACTTATATTCGCACTCAGAGAAACACCATTTTAGAATAAGGAAAATAAAAAATGAAACGTATTGAAGTTATTTCTTTACTAAAAGAGATAAGCAGCGGATGCAAAAACCTTTCACCTGATTCTATTTTGCTGGTGAAAGCCCAGCTTGATGACCAACTCTCAGGCGGCGGCTACCAACTACACATACGGATGGCGCTTGATCCATTAAAAGTTGAACAGATAAAAGAGGCTGCCTCGCGCAACTTCTTAGCGGTTCATGAGGAGAAAGGAGAAGTAATCATCATTTACAAGCCAAAAACGATAGAGGCTTAATTGGGATTGGCGGGCCCGCTGGTATTCGACAGCCCTGACACGAATTTATCCTGTTGCCGCTTGATGAATTAACTGCCTGAGTTGACTGTTGAGCACTGAGAGTTGATGGTTTTCTAAGTCTGCTTGGTCTTTGTAGGTTGTTGCACCTTCAGCTAGTGCATCCTTAGTTAGTAGCTGGTCCGGGTTCATTCCTAGCGCCCGTATCATCTCCTTAACCGTTTCAAGCTTGTTAATCTGCGTCTTTTGTCTTATGCAAAGACCGGATGCAGTGTAGACGTTTCGGAGTTTATCTATGCCGAGGCTTTGAATGTCGTGATAGGTATCGACTGTGTGACCCATCATATAGTCAACGTAATCTCCTTGAACGCCTAGCGCTAGCATCTGTGTCTTGAAGTATTTGCGTAGGCTATGGACTCTTAGGTCGTACATGCGTCCTCTTTTCTGCTTGATAAGTCCTGCCTGGATGTAGCGGTCGTGGACTAGCTTGCGGATTTGCTTTGAGCCAATGCTTCTCGGCGCGCTTGTGGTTCCATCTCTGAATAGTGGCGATTCTTCGGTTAAGGTTTCAGGCGGAATTCGTCTTGTGCCCTTCTTGCGTTGCTCAAGATACAGCTTTAGGAATTGGACGGCTTCCGTGGCTAGGAACGTGTCGTAGTCGTGGTATTTGCCCTTGGTGATTTCTGCTTCAACGTGGACGTGAATTGGTATGCGGTTGTTTTCTAGGTCTTCTTGGACGTGTCGGTACTTGAGTTTTGAGAGCGTTTCTTCTCTGAATGCGCCAAGTGCTAGCATGCAGATTATGGCTTTTTCTCGCAGGTCAGCGATGTCAAGCAGTTTTACTAGTTCTTCGGGTTTGGGTGCTCGGTCCTTGTAGGTTACACGTCGGCTCAGAGGCTCGGATAGTTCGATTTTGGCGCCGTTTACTCGGTAGAAGGTTCGGATATGTTTGGCGCAGCAGTGCACTCTTCCGGGGGATAAGCCTTCGTCCTGCAGTTGAGCTATGTACTCGTCGAGGTAGCCTTGGTGGTTTTGGATTCTTTGGGGGTCAGCGATGTTGCCGACTGGTTTTAAGTCGGCTATTATGAGGTCGGGGATGTAGCCGAGCCATGTAGAGTATCGTTGTGTTGTTGCGGTGTAGACTAGGCAGCTATGGATTGAGGCTGAGCAGTGACGTAAGAAATGCCTTGCCATTTTGAGTAAACTCTGGTTGTCAAAAACGAAGGGTAGAAGTGCTGGACGTTCGCTTAGGAAGGCGCTTAAGATATAGGCGATGAGTCCTTTTTCATGTGCATCTAAGACTTTGCTTAAGCTTAAGGTGACAGGTTGCTTAAGTGGCCAGCCTTTTAGGCTGTGGTCGATGATGACGACATCGTCTTGGATTTTGATTGGTAGGTTTAGGCTTTGTAAGTCTTCAACGGTGAGTTTTGGCATGCGGATTATCGGTTTGCGGCTTATGGCATGTTGTATGGTTGCTGTCATGTTATCGTCTCTTTTTTTAGTTGACGGCGAGTTTTTCGCTTCTTTGGCTGAAGCGCATACTCACCTTCTTCTTTGTCTGGGTTGCGATTTAAATTCAACTCAAAACTGTTTTGTAGAGGCTTTGGACGCAACTTAACCAGCTTTAAGATGTCAGATTTTAGTAGCACGAGTCCTGAAGCTTTGGGATCGCCGCCCCGCAATGTGGGGGTATCATCATCAGAGTCCCAAACTATGGTTATGTATTGCTCGCATTCGTAGACTAGCCAGCCAACCGCCTTCCTAACCTGCGGTTTCAAGGCTAAAGCCGACGCCCGATTATAGAGCACATGATCAATGTACCTAACGAATACAAGCTGCCTAGCCGCCATTTTTATTCAACCTCTCAGAGAGCTTCAAACCGCAGGATCCACAAAGGAACCCCCAAGAATCATCAAACAACGTAACCTGCCAGTCAGCTCTGCCCTTGTGATTACAAACAACGCAAGTTTCAACTCCAAAATCCATCGATAGACGATAAACACTCTTTGCCTTAAGAGCCAAATCGTCAAGGTCCCATTGGCAGGATAAGCAGGACGAGTGGACAACTTCCGAAGTTGTCTGCGCTTGATTTTCCGTTTTCTCATTTTTTAAATCAAGCTTATTTTGAGAGAAGGCGCCATTTTCAGGGACTTGTCTTTCGGGTTTCATTGCTTGCGGTGCTTGGGAACTTGTCCAGTTATCCTGCTTGTCCTGCCCAAATATGCAGCCATACTTTTTAGCCAAGCGACCAAGCTTCTGGGGGTCAAAAAAGTATGCCCTGTCGCTTTGTTTTTTGATTTTGTCCTTTTTGCCGCTTAGAACTTCTCGGAGTCTATAGCCAATCTTTTGTTTGGTAACTACACCGAATTCAGGCGTATCCATTTTGTTAGGCTTATTTTCGTCGAGCTTTCCGTCTATATCCTTGACTAAAGCATCCCATAAATCACCAAACAGAAGGGGTTGACCCGTAACGTAGAGAGCGCATACAACTTTGACAATGTGCCCCTCTATTGTGTTGAGTTTCTCATCTAGCCTCTCTTTTTGTGAACGCTCAAGCTGAACTCTCAGGTCCTGCTCCACTGTTAGGTCTGCAACAATTTGCATAATGGGTTTCCAGAGCTCCTTTAGTCTGCCCTTAACTGAGAGTTCCACCTCCGGTAGCTCCCAATCGCGAGAAGCTAGCCGCCATTTTAGCAGAGCATTGCGGAGGTCTCTTAGGCGGGTTTCGTCGTGTTTGTTTATGTCTGCCCAATCTTTTCTTGGGTAGCCCTCGACCATCTGTATGAATATGAAGCGTTCAAGCAGTCCTTTAACTCGGGGCATCTCTTCTCCGGCGCAAGCCTTCAAGCAGAAGACTCGGAAGTATTTGATGAATCGTTTGTTCTGTGTTATCATAGTTCTGGGAACGACTGCGCCTTGTTTGTAGCCAGCCTTGTAAATCTTGGACTTGTCCATGTCCCGCTGCAAACCTTGTGCTTCGTCTTCGAGGATTGTTCCAGGTGCATCGGAATCATCCAAGTACCCGTAAATGTCGGCTGATGGAATGGCCACCCCTAGCATGGGTCGGTAGCAGAGCCAGTTAAGCAGGTTTAATGCGACAGTTTTGCCGCTTTCATTATCCCCAACAAAGAAAGGGTATGGGACAGTGCGTAGTTTTTCTTGCTGATAACTAAGCAAGACGCAGGCGGCAAGATAATCCTTCCAAATAGACTCAACATCTAAGAAAAGATCAAATTCTTCCCTTACTTTCCAAAACAACTCTTCACGGCTAGGTACCGACGCTTCGCAGTAGCCATATGGCTCATAGGGGAACTCGTTAGGATACTCTTTAGGAACAAAACTATCCCCTTCAACCGTTACCTCTTCAATAACCCTGAACTGGGCGTCTTTAATTGTAAGAAAGGCAGGTTTGCCCTTATGATAGATTGCTTCGTAGAGTCCTTGTTCTGCATATCCGCTAGCTTTGTGCAGCTTGGGTTTCTCTTTGCCTTTGGGGTAGAAGTCCTCGCATGCGGGATCTGTCTTTTTTATTACGCCCTTGACAATATCGTCGTAATAGGTGCAATGGCTGTCTTTTACTTTCCAGTTAGCGCAGTCACCACATTTTTTACCTTTTCCACGTTCAGCCATGTTAGAGAAAAATGCCTCCGAGCTAGCTTTGGGGTTTGGGCTTGAGCTTTTGGCGGTAGATTTTATCTTCTCCGTAGAGCCAGTAGCTGTATGCGTAGGTTTCGCCGTGGTAGCGGTCTTTTATGGTAGCGTTGCTGTTGCGGAGGATGTTGTAGGCGGGTCTCCATTTGTCTTCTAGATTGTTTGCTTTGTAGGCGATTTCATACTCGCCGAGTTTGGCGCCTTGTTGCGTTTCGAATTTTAGAGTGGTGAAATTTATTTCGTAAACTGCTACCGTTTTGTTGTTTTTTTCTTTGGCTTCAGGCGGGGCTAAAGAGTCGATGTACTCGTTTGTGGCATCGGCGAGCATTTGGGAGGCATCTCGGAGTTTGACTAGAAATTCGACTTGTTTGTTCATGCTAATGGCTTCTCCTCAAAAAGGTGATTGTAGAGTTCAGGTGCGTCTCGCTGGATTTTTTCGCGGATTGAGTCTCGGATAAGGTCGCTTTCGTTTATGTGGGTGTCTTTGGCGACAAACTCTTGCATGAGTCTTTTTAGGCTCAAGGGGACTCGGGCATTTATTCTGATTTCTTTTTTCATGTTTTCCCTTCCTTGGTTGTCTTCCCATCGTAAGACTTATTAGGAAAGTTTATTATACATTTTGTAACGACACTGAGAATAAATGGCGTATATTAAATGGGTGAATTGAAATGGCTTCGGTAATAATGATGAAGAATCCGCTTAAACTCCTTAATGCGCTAGCATCTAAGCCCATGACTAAATGGGAATTAAAACAACTAACTGAGGTAGAATACCCCCGTGTCCATGAAGCAATTTCATTGTTAGAAAAGGATGGATACGCAAAACTTTTCGATACAATCACTTCGAAGAGAGGACGAGACATGAAGCTTTATGGCCTAACATTCAAGGGTGTTGTAGCTTACCTGTCCTCGATTTGGATTGTGGAAAAACAAGCTATAGAGAATCAAACAGGACCAGAAACGGTTGAGACTGATAAAATAATTTTCGAACCATCAGGGATTGCCCCTTTGCGAAAGGGTGAATCGATGGAAGCTTTTCGAGAGAGGCATGAAAGAGAGAAAGAGCAATACCTGGATGAACTTGAGAAGGTAACGGTGTTCTTGGAGACTTACGGTAAACTATTAGACTATCCGCTTTTCAAAGAAATCCGCTGGTTAAAGGAAAAATACGGGAACTATGTCATCAAATCTTTGATAAATGAAGCCAAGCTTGTTAATGCCCTCCAACCGTTTCCTTCGGGTGCCATGCAGCTTATCAAGCATACCCAAAAGGAAGCTAATGAGCTGAAAAAACAAAAATGGTCCTTACTCAGAGAGCCAGAATTGCAGGAGAAAATTGAGTCCAAGATTATCGAGGGAGATAAAATCGTTGAGACGGACTGCTTTGACCCGCTAGCAGACGTCAATGAAAGGCTTAGGCAAGCAGAGGCGCGGTTGAGCGTTCTGCGAATGCAGGAGAATAAATGGTGGAGTATGGGTTTTGCGGCACGCTTTGCAGAAGAACACTGTGCTCAAGAGGGAAGGGGCGACATGTTGAATGAGTCTTTGTGTAGATTTTTTGAGCAAGTAGCTGAGCATTTCAGGCAGTTTGAGGTTGAACCTTCAGAGAAGATGACTAAGGTATTTTCTGGAGGTCAATAGTTTGTCAGATTCAGCGCTTAAAACATATTCTTCAACTTTGAAGACTCCTGAGCGGAATTTTAAGGAACGCCGTTTCGCCATTCATTCACGTTTGCATACGCTTAGCGGTTATGAAGTCCAGAAGTGCGTGGAAGCCCTCAATGATGACCTATCGGTTCTTAGAGAGGATGTGGAAGAATGCAAAAGAGCTATCATGGAAGTTAGACGGAAAGAGGACCCCGAAGCGGCTAGGCGCAAGTTTGGGGTTACGTGGTCTTTGAGCACGTTTCCAAGTGATGTCATAGACCGCTTTAGAGATGTTATTGAGGATCGCAAGCAGATTGCTCGGTGGATTCGGCGTGAGAGAGCTATCTATTTGTGGGAGCTTCGGTTACGGAAGGTTGAGGGGTTGAAGCTTCCGCTGACGAAACACAAGATTGGCACCCTACAAACGGAAGCCAAGGACATCGTTGTTGATTTAAAGGGCCATATGGAGCAGGTAAATCAACTCTTAGAAAGATATAGACAGGTTTCTTGTGAAACAGTCGAGTTAGAGAGGAAA
>JAAYYI010000033.1 GCA_012515445.1 Candidatus Bathyarchaeota archaeon
GTTAAACAAGACTAGAAGGATCGGGAATTATGATTGGTTACAGTCGAAATGACTTAATTCTGAGAATATTCGGGTAGGTTATTGATAGTTATCACACCAGGGTGGTTAATTGTTTGTTGTGTTGTGGATGGGTGGATACATTGTAAGCTGATGTTTTTTTGTAATGGCATTTTGGTGGTTTATAAAACGTCAACAGAAAATTTTTGATCTACTGTTAAAGCAGCAACTGTAGGTTCAACTTAGGCTTGAAAACAGAGAGGCTAGATCTACCCTCCTCAGCGATACCTCCCCCTCCCTTATTTAAAGGGCTAAACTGAAGATGGCTACTTTTTTATCTGTTTAAGCAGCGTCTGCCGGGGCATGAACCCAAATCTCCCATAGAAGCTATACACCTGCTCGTTGCCGACGGTTACTTCCAGAACCTTCTCAGCGGCGCCCTTCTCGTCCATCCATGTCAGCGCCCTAGTCATCAGCGATTCGCCTATACCGAGCCCACGGTAGGCTTCGGAAACGAAGATAGACTCAACCGTACCCAGCTTTGCATCTGACAGACTGCTTACAATGTACCCCACAGCCGCACCGGAGCTTTCATCAATCGTGATATCAATACGCAACATGCCGCATCCCGCTTTGCTTAGCAGCTCAGATCGGCGCTTCTCCCAAGTCATAGCCGCAAAATGCCCCTTAAAGTGGATTGTGCGTTCGCCCATCAACCGATTTAGCCCCTCCCACAGTGGTCTGATCTGGTCTATCTCTGATTCATCCGTGAATGTGTACTTGATGTTAGGCGCGGCTTTTTTGGGCATATACGTCACTTGGATAGCTGTGTTGTTGGCGGTTTCTGCTTAAAGCTTTATTTGCACAAACATCCAGCTATTCATTATCAAATTACGAGCAGTTTTTGATGTCAAGCCAAGTAGATAAAGTCCAAGCTTACAGAAAAGAGGAAGAGAGTAAGATAGAGCAGCAATTCCTCAAAGGCAACCGAGACGAAGATTTAGGTGTCTACATCGACGTCTTCTCAGCTAAAAGTAGTGTTGAGGGCCAAAACGGCGGGGTAGTTACGGCTCTTCTGCAGAAGGGACTCCGCGAAGGCCTGTTCGACGTTGCAATAGTCGCAAGGCGGATGCAGGGCTACACGGCGCAGGCAGTAGTCGCCGATAATGCAGAAGCTGCTCTACAGTTCAAGGGAACAACTTACGTCAAAGTCAATGTTTCAAAGAAACTCCGAGAACTCCTCGGTCAAGGTAAAAGGCGGATAGCCGTCGTATGCACACCCTGCGAGATTAAAGCTGTACGAAAAATCCAGCAGACAATCGGCAAAGAAGCCGGAGTCTTAGTAATCGGATTATTCTGTTTTGAAGCTTTCAATCCCGCCAAGCTTAAAGAGGAGCTAGGCAAGCGAGGCATCGACTTAGAGAAGGCTGAAAAGACAGAGATCAACAGAGGCAAATTCACAGCAACAGTTAACAGCGAAGCGACTATGTGTAGGGTAAAAGATATTGAGGCTGCATCCGAGCCGTTTTGTCGGTTCTGCAACGATTTTGTTTCTCGTTTGGCGGATGTCTCTGTCGGCTCCATCGGCAGTAGACAGGGTTACTCGACAGTTATTGTGCGCTCCCCCGCTGGAGAACAGCTAGTTAAGGGTAATGACTTCGCCAAAGACACGGTCGATAAGCGGGAGATCGCTAAATTAGTGTGGTTTAAGTGTGAACGCGCAGAGAAACGCTTTGCTGACTTGAACCCGCAAGCTTAAGCCCTGTTTTGACTATTTATTCTGAATGTGAGCGCTGTTTCTTAAGGGTTAGCGCAATATATGCAAAAGATTTTTTAACTCAAAAGCATTCCCCCTTTAAAGCGAGATGGAAACTCAATGAAAATACTAAACGAGTTTGTACCAACACGTAAATTCTTCAAGCTAGCAGAAGAACTCAAAGACCTTGTCGACGGCTGGAACGTAACTGACAGCGCAGCAGGCTATCCAGCACCAAGCGGCGTAGTCGTAAGCTGTTTACTGAAGAACAAGTACCCAGACAAGTACGTCTGCCCAATCTTCATTCTACATTACAAAGGCCCAGTTGAAGTCGGAGGATTAGCATTAGCATCCGACATCGTTGGTTTAGACGGCTTAGCCGTAACCATGGGCGACAAGCCAAGCATCGGCGAACCAATCAAAATGCTTCCTTCATCAGAGGCTGCACGAGACTTCATACGAAGCGACAAAGTTAAAATCAAAAACCTAAAACTCGGCTGCTTACTAAGCGCAAGATCAAACGTTGAAGACGCAATCAAACGTGCACAGGAACCATGGGACTTCGTTTACTTCATGAGACTAAACGACGACTCATTCGAGCAACTAAAAGCAGTATCCGCTGCATGCAAGAAAATCAACAAGCCACTCTTCGCGTACTTCCTCGTCGGAACTGAAAAGAACAAGGAAATCGTGAAAGTAATCGGTTGGCCAGTAACAGCCACAATGGACACTGTTGAAGAGAAAGCAGCAAGACTCGTCGGCCTAGTTGACGGCATCATCGCTACATGCGCTGGTGACGCTGAAGGCGACAAACTGATGCTGCAGAAACTCCAAAAGTTCCGCACAGCATAAAATAAACCATCGAGACCTCAGGGTCTCCTCCCCTAATCAATTAATCTATTCTTTTTTCCTTTTAAATTATTATTTCATCTTTTGGTTGCGGCTTCCGTTTTACCACTGGCAAGACAAATTCAAGAATCACCAGTAAAAGTATAAGCACAAATACCAGTGGCAGACCCCAAGAGACATACCTGAAAAAGAGCGTAACCCAACCCAAAAGCGGAATCCTTAGAATTACTTTTCCTTCAACTAAATCAGCCGAGACACCCTGCCCGTTTGCAGTGTAGATGCTATTGGAATCATATTCACTTAACGAAGGAACTGCTGGCCACTTTTCGCCGTTACCATCTCCCTTTGTCTGGAAATGCAAAGTGCCATTTTCTGTGTAGCTAGCCACTATACGATGAACTATGGGAGTGCCGGTTTGGTCATTGGGTTTCTTGTATACTATTATGTCGCTGTTTGGGTAGTCAGTGTTTAATGTTTTTGGGTCTACGTCTTGGATGATTATTACGTCGCCCACGTTTAGTGTTCTGTTGAATGGATGAGTTAATGTCCAGAGGAAATCCTCAAGAGTATACGGCCGGTAATCAGGCCCTGGCACGGTGTTGTTGGGTATGCACATGCTGCTGCTTTCAACCACCCTAACAGGTGTTGAGACACCGAAAATCAGTGGCAGACTAAAGAAGAAACTGAGAACCAGAACTACAACAAGCACCATAGAAAGTATGGTTCTAGCGTTCTTGTTGTGCCGTACCCTGTCAAGCACGTTCAAATGTTTTCCTTCATGTCAAGGCGACCCCTTGTCTTATAAGAATTTGTTAACTCCACCCAATCGGGAAGATAATATTTAAGTTCATGCATAATCAGGCATCTTAAGGAGAGCTAACTACGAACACAATCCAAGTATTACCCGTCACAGGCTTACCACTAATACATCCCGGCGACCAATTAGGCAAGATGATCGCGGAAGCAGCAGAAAAGCAGGGTACCCCAATACAGCCGCACGACGTCATCGTAGCCACCCACGTCGCTGTCTCAAAATCTGAAGGCAACATAGTAAACCTCGACGCCGTCAAGCCGTCCGAGAGAGCTATCGAGATCGCTAAGCAAACAAACAAAGACCCCGCAATGGTGGAAGTTATCCTGCAGGACACCAAAGAAATCGTCCGCATAGGCCAAAACAGCATCATAACCGAAACCAAAAGCGGCGTCGTCTGCGCCAACTCTGGGGTAGACCGCTCAAACGTGGCGGGCGACCGAAACGTGGTACCTCTGCCAAAAGACCCTAACGCTTCAGCGGCTAGAATCCGGCGGGAAATAGTTGAGCAATCCGGCGTTGAGGATGTGGCTGTTATCGTGTCTGATACCCATGGGCGTCCGTTTAGGATGGGGGAAATCAACATAGCAGTCGGCTACGCTGGCTTCAAACCTATCAGGGACAGGCGTGGAGAGAAAGACCTGTTCGGATATGTGCTGCGCATAAAGATGACTGCGGTTGCAGACGAGTTAGCTTCAGCGGCTGAGCTTGTAATAGGTCAAGCAAATGAAGGAATCCCCGTGGCTATCGTGCGAGGCTACAACTATACATCAAGCGAAGAACAAACCACACAGCTTATCCGAGCTAAGGAAAAAGACCTGTTCAGGTAGATTCAAAAAGCCCAGCCGAGTAGAAAGATTAGAGTTGAAAGGATGCAAGCACAAACACCCCAAGAATTCTTTAGCACAATTTTACCTCAACGGTTCAAACCAGCGAAAGCAGCCGGCATAAACGTCGTCGCTCAAGTAAACATTTCTGGACCCGAAGGGGGCAGTTGGACAGTTACAATCAAAGATCAAAAGATGACTGTAACCGAAGGCGTGGACCCTAACGCTGAGTTAACGCTAAAAATGAACCCGGCCGATTTTCTGGATATGGTAAACGAGAAGTTGAGTGCAGAGAAAGCCTTCTTTACCGGAAAAATCCAGTTTAAAGGCAATATCGCAGTCGCCCTGAAGCTTAAAGACGCTGGCTTTTTATAAGTCCAGCTTATGGGCAACTTCCGGCGGCAGCGGCTCCTGACAGTACTTAAACGTGTCAGGCTCATCGATTTTACATATTGCTTTAAGCTCTTCAGCGCTTAGCTGCTTAATCAACTCAACGATTTTGTCATGTGCAACCAAGAACAACTGCTTCAAAGCTGGCTTGTCATGGAAGAGGACGCCGGCGTATTCGCATATAACGGTTTTTTTAAGGTAAAATTCAACCATGCCTGTATGGAAGTTTATGTCGAAAGTGATTGGGCTGGCAACGCAGGTTTCGGGTTTAACAGAGTGCACCATGCAGCGTTTGGTTTTGCGGTCGTTAAAGACGCAGACGCCATCTTCATCTACTGAAGGGTAAGTGTAGCCGCCCTCAGTCGAGAAGGGATTGTCAATGTTCAAGCCGTGTTCGTGCATGTATTGAGTTAAAATTTTTTTTCTCTCATCACTTAGCGGTGGCTTGGAACCGTGGCAGCAGGTATTCTTGCAGTTACTGCAAACGTCATAGGAGTAGGTTTTTCCGTTGTTATCTTGGGACATTTGGGTACCTTAGAACGGTTCATTGACATAGAGGCAATTAATAAGGGTTGAATATACTTCGGTGATTGCTTCATGTATAACTCCTCAGTTGGACGCCTCTGGAAACGTTGACCTCCCAAATCTTTTTTTACGCTGTTCTGCGAGGTACAATCTGACAAATATTGCCTGTGACGTAAATCTGTTCCCTGTTAAGCGACGCATCAGGTCACTTTTGTAGTGCTGAATTAAAAAGCGGCTTAGTTATAGATTGAGGAGCCCCCAAACATAGGGGACACGAAATTAAGCTTTATTGCGCTTTTAGGGCTATGAACAGCCGCCTTTACAATTGTTGCATCGCTAATTTTAAATATAACCTATCAAATACGCCTTCCTATTACTCTGGTGTCCTATGGGTGCTGGTTGTCTCAAGCATCGGCCAAACTGATGATTTCCATAAGCTGAGGTACTTAGCGACTTCTAAATACTTTATAAAACGAAACTTGTCTGACCAAGTAATTTTTTTTCAGGGACATTTATTTTTTATCGCAAAAACCTTCACCCCTCTTAGCGCCGATTCTCAATCTGCAATGATGAATAACCTACAGAACCCTAACTAAGGAATAACTCATGGAAAAGAACGAAAACTCTGAAAGCAATGAAGAACTAAAAAATCATGGACCGTTCTCCCTTCTAGATGGAGCAACCTCTCGTGTACCTACTATTACTCCAGAGCTCTCCTTTGCAAGCAGAATAGCTCGCGACCGCACAAAACCGCTCGAGGAAAGACTCGAAAACTTTGAGATTATCCTCGACTCCGAAGTAGGCGATACAAGCCTTACTCGTGCACGCAACATTGAACGAGAGATCGGTCTACGCCAGATTTACCTTAAATTTGAGGGCGGCAACCCAACAGGTACCCAAAAAGACCGCATCGCTTTCTCCCAAGCACTAGATGCTTTGCGACGTGGCTACAGCGAAATCACCGTTGCTTCATGCGGCAACTATGGCGCAGCCATCGCCTTGGCATCTTATCTTGCAGGTTTGCACTGTTTGATTTACGTTCCAGAAGGTTATCATGCGAACCGTATTAAAGAAATCAAGTCCCTAGGCGCCGAATTAATCAAGGTTCCAGGTGACTACGAGGAAGCCGTGATTGTTTCACGTCAGAAAGCAGAAGAAAACGGTTACTATGACGCAAACGCCGGCGGCAGCAACACTAACTTACAATTCAAAGCCTACGGCGAAATCGCGTACGAAATCTACGATGAGCTCCGCGACGCCCCTGCAGCCGTAGCTGTACCAGCATCCAACGGCTCCACATTAGCCGGCATCTATCGTGGCTTCATCAGCCTCTATAACAGAGGAAAAACCTCCCGCATGCCTCGTCTCATCGCAGGCTCATCGTATGGCATGAACCCCATTGTCAACGCCTTCGTTAAGAACATGCCTAACTGCTGCGATTTAGATCCTGATAAAATTCACAACACAACAGTTAACGAGCCACTGATTAACTGGCGCTCCATCGACGGCGACTACGCCTTAACTGCCATCCGCCAAAGCCACGGCTGGGCAGCATACGCCACCGACAAAAGTATGGTGGATTATGCTCGCCTCATCCGCGACAAAGAAGGCCTCAATGTGCTGCCCGCCTCCACCGCAGGCTTAATAGCGTTGCTAGATAGGCACAAAAAAGAAGCGTACCCAAGCGACCGCTATGTCGTCATATTAACAGGACGTAAAGCGTGACCCAAACATGGTACAGAAAGCAATAGTGTACTGTGACCGAGAATACCTAAACGCAAACGGAAAAACAGCCCACGGACTAGTCCGTTACACCACACGCTACCAAATTGCGGGTGTAGTAGACTCTACTGTGCCAGCTTCAGGCGATGCTGGAGAAATTCTGGATGGAAAAGCAAGAAGCATCCCCCTATTCCACAACTTGGAGGAGGCCTGTGAAAAAACCAAGCCGGACACTTTTATCATCGGCGCAGTCTCAGAGGGCGGCGTTTTGCCAGCAGGCTATGACAAAGCTGTTGATTACGCGCTGGAGCATCATCTTAACGTCGTGTCGGGGCTGCATCAATTCATCTCCGACGACCCCCGCTTCGCCTCGGCTGCCAAGAGAAACGGCTGCCAAATCACCGACGTTCGCAAACTCTTCCGCGATCACAAACGCTTCTACACCGGTGAAATAAGCAAAGTAGGCGCAACACGAATCGCCGTGCTGGGTACAGATTCCGCAATCGGCAAACGCACCACCGCAGTGCTGCTGGTTAACGAGTTGCGCAGGCGCGGCAGAAAAGCAGACATGATATTCACTGGTCAAACCGGCTGGATGCAGGGCTGGCCGCATGGCGCCATAATTGATGCTATGATAAATGACTTTGTTTCGGGTGGTATAGAGGGTGCAATCATCGATTCTTGGCGTGACGAAGCTCCAGAGTTTGTTTTAATCGAAGGACAAGGCAGCCTGTTGCACCCGTTTTTCCCCGGCGGTTTTGAGATTATGGCAGCTGGGCAAATCCACGGCTTCACTATGCAGGACGCGCCTGGTAGACCGTGCCTCGATGGGTTCCCCGGCTACCCAATGCCTGACACACGCCGCGTAGTAAAACTGGCTAATCTTCTTTGCGGCAAGCCGCTAGTGGGCATCAGCATCAATCACGAGAACATGACGCCACAGCAGGTTCAAACTGCCAAAGCCGACATGCACAAGAAATTCCATGTGCCCATTGAGGATCCAGTGTTTGATGGCGTAGTTAAGCTGACTGATGCAATTGAGAAGCTACGTGACGGTGAAGCTTAAACGAACCTTCTGTGCCTACAAAGCATAGAACTCTCCGAGCCCCAAATCCAAGGCAACGCCGTCCACACCGAAGTAACCCTCACCGACCTTTTGGCTAAAAAGAGCAGCTTTAGCCTGCAAGCCAAATACCCCCATGCACTTTCAGAGGCCGACTTACCGCTTCTGCGACTTGCCAGCGCCATGCCCATCCTTAACTACGGCTTATTCACCGACCAAATCCGATTGAACTACCCCATCAGCCACGCTGACCGTGCACTCCTAAATGACCTTCTTGGGCTATTTAGCCGGGACATATTCATCAACAAGCTGGTGCGTCGGAAAAACCCCTATGTGCTCCCTGAGTACCTGCCAACCGAATCTGAGGTTACGGAGGAAAACGCCAAGCCCCGAGCTAAAATCATCTCCAAATCGGTGTTTGCTGATGTTCCAATAATCAGCGGGTTAAATGCGAATTCCTGTGGGGTGCTCTCTAGCGGCGGCAAAGAAAGCCTCCTCACTTACGGCATGCTAAAAGAAGCAGGCGCCAACGTCTACCCCCTCTACGTCAACGAGAGCGGCGGACACTGGCGAACCGCATTGGCCGCCTACCGATACCATACTAAAACTGAGCCTAACACGGTACGGGTCTGGCTGAACGTAGATCGCTTCTACAACTTCATGCTTGATCACCTCCAAATCATACGCCCCAACCACCGCAAAGTCTGGCTCGACACCTACCCCATCCGTCTCTGTATCTTCCCCGTCTACGTATTCTACCTCCTCCCCATCTTCGCCGCCCAAAAAATCAGCAACCTTCTAATCGGCAGCGAATTCGACGACCCCCGGCTTGCACCCATCTACCGCGGCATTAAACACTACTTCGGCGTCTATGACCAAACCCAAGACTACGATTTACGCATGGAGCAATGGTATCAAAAACGCATGCCCACAATGAGGCAATGGAGCGCAGTGCGACCCATCTCAGGCTTGATTGTGGAACGTATCCTGACCCGCCGCTACCCCAAGCTAGCCAGTGTCCAGCGAAGCTGCCACAGCTGCCGTTTAGAGGGCGGCGAGGTAGTACCATGCGGCGACTGCAGCAAATGCCTCGGAATCCAACTGTTCCTGCAGGCTAACGGCGCTGACCCCACAGCCTTGAACTACAGCAAACGGGATGTGGAGCTTTTCGCTCAGCGTTTCAATCAGGGCAGCTTGAGACTTGACGAGGATGAACGGGAGCATGCAGCCTACTTAGCCAGCCGACATGGCGTTACAGTCACCGGCAAAGAGAACCCGCATGTCGAGTCAATCCACCTCTACAAAGCCACCGCCGATCTGCAGCTTGTTCCAAAGCAGTTCCGCGCAAAACTTATGGGCATAATCGAGCAATACACCAACGGCTACACCAAACTCGAAGACGAAAAATGGGTCATCGCCGAGGCGTCTAAAGAGTTTTAACCATTTGAACGGCGTCGCGTGAGCCATGGTGCTCAAAGCGGTAATACCCCGCCAGCTGCTTTTTGGGCTTGTAACCGGCTTTCTGGTAGAGTGCGATGGCGGTTTTGTTGCCCTCGGAGACCTCAAGCTGAGAGAAGTTTAGCCCTCGCCGTCTCATTTCCTCTTCGGCAGCAAAGAGCAGCCGCAGCCCGATGCCTTGACCCTGATAAGCTGGGTCAACATCCAGCGTTTCAAGGTAACCGCCCCGAGTGCCCTTGCGGTAGAGCGCCACAATAAAGCCCCTGATGACTTCTGCGCATGTTTCGACGAGGCAGGTGCTGTTGGCTTTGTAGATGAGGTAGGCAAGCTGGCTTTTGGGGTAGGCGGTGGCTCCAGTGAAACAGCGGTTTTCGATTGCGACAATGGCTTCAATGTCGCTGGGTTCTGCATTGCGAATTACTGCTGCTTCAGCCATGTATGGTCAACTGGATAGAACATCGAGGCTTCTTTGGGAAAAACATTTCGATGCTATACAATCAGGCAACTTCTCTTTTTTCGACACCTATTTATCTTCTTATTTGTTTAACCTCTCCATCAGAGTTGAGACATATGCCCAAAGAATCAAATGAAGCGCATAAAATCGCAGTTAAAGATTACCAGTTCACAGAAAACATGACTGTAGACGAGCTTGTCAAGCAGATGGAGTTAGCTTGGGGTTTCACGGCGGGCAAGCTGGCTACAGGCGTCAACATAATGGAAGCCATGATCGACGACAAGAAATGCGTCAAAATCCTCTCGTTCACCGCCGACATCATCGCTACAGGCACAAGAGGTGTCATCCGCGAACTAGTCAAGCGCAAACTAGTCGATGTTATAATAACCACCTGCGGCACACTCGACCATGATGTCGCCCGCGTTACCCGCGATTATTACAAGGGTAGCTTCATGATGAGCGACAGCAAACTGCACCATGAAGGCGTCAACCGACTCGGCAACGTCCTTGTACCAAACGACAGCTATGGTACAGTTATCGAAAAGAAAATCCTCGGTTTACTTGAAGAACTCTATAAAGAAGGCAAAAAAGAACTATCCACAATGGAGCTGAACCGCGAAATCGGCTTAAGATGCGTCGACGAAACCTCAATTGCATATTGGGCAGCTAAAAACGATATCCCAATCATCGTGCCCGGACCCACAGATGGCTCAGTAGGCTACCAACTCTGGTACTTCAGTCAAGACCACAAAGACTTCCGCATAAACATCCTGAAAGACGAGGAATACCTAAACAACCTCATCTTCGACGCCAAAAAAACCGGCGCCCTCATCGTCGGCGGCGGCATCAGCAAGCACCACACGATCTGGTGGAACCAGTTCAAAGACGGACTCGACTATGTCGTCTACATATCGACGGCGGACGAGTGGGATGGCAGCTTAAGCGGCGCTCGGCCACGTGAAGCAGTATCGTGGGGCAAGATTAACGAGAAGGCAAAGATGACGATGATCGAAGGCGACGCCACCATGGTGTTGCCGGTAATCACAGCGGCCTTGATTGATCGCTTAAGTAAAAAGAAGTAAACCTTCTTTTTCATTATTTTTAGTACAATAAAGTCTGTTTTGAAAAATAAAAGAAAGAAAATTATGCCTTTGGCATATCTTTGAAGATCCAACTCATGTCTGGACCCTTGCGTTTCTCAGTTACGCGCTCAGAGAGTGCGTGGCATATGAGTGGCAGCGCGATTGTTGCGTCACAGTAGCAGACTGCGCGTGTACCGGTTTGGCTGTTGATTTTGCCCCAGCTGATAGCTTCCTCAAGTGTGCATCCGGATAGTCCGCCCCATTGTGGGCTGTCGGTGGTGATTTGGATGGCGTATTTGTGGGGGTAGTAGTATTCCTGTATGCTTTTGCGTAAGCCGCCTTTTCTGCCTTTGACACCTTGGTCTTCGGTCATTGGTGAAACGGAGATGGCGATGAGCTGGGTTAGGTCTTTTGGTACGCCGCCGCCGATGTAGACGACGCCGACTTCTTTGGTTTTTGTGCCGATCTGGACGAACTGGTCGAATTCTTTAACGCTGTCGACGTGGACGTTGTGCCCTTTGTTCTTTGCCAAGAGGAAGGTTTCGCCGTAGGCGCTGTCAACCATTGCTGGACTGAAGATTGGGACGCCGTTAGCTGCCGCAACTGCGGTGATGGCTGGAACCTTTTTCTTGCCGAGGAATTTGCCTAGGCCATGGAGAAATTCTGCGGATGTATACATGTAGTCTTGGTTGCAGGTCATGACGTAGTCTGTAACTAGGTCTTCCATTTCGCGGTAGTCTGTTTCTTTGCCATAGACATCGTAGTATCTGTTGACGTCGTCGTTTAGGAGCTGTGCGTCGTCAACCATGTGGCTGCCTTGGTAGTAGCCTAGGCCCATTGCGTCAACGATGTCCTCAGATACGTTTGCGCCTGTGGAGATCAAGACGTCGATGAAGCGGTTCTCGATAAGCCAGTTGATGATTGTCCATTGGCCCGCTGTGCTCATGGAGCCTGCGAATCCGAGGGCGATGACTGTGTCTTTTTCTCTAATCATGTTTTCCCAGACATCGACGGCTTCGCCTAGTTTGCGGCCTTGGTAGGCGGTTTTACTCATTTCTTTTAGTAACTGTGAAATGGGTTTTTGCTTAGTAACCTTGATGGGTTCTAGCTTCTTACTAAAATAGTCGTTACCTTTTGTCATGTTAATTGGACACCTGTGTCGTTGTAAATAATAGGCTTGTATTAAAAATTTATTATTTAAAAAAGAGGCAAACAATAGTCTGTTGAACTAAAAAAAGGGCATTATTTTGAGATAGATAAATTCGGAGCCTGTTTCGCAGCCAAATAAAGGTGGGAAGCTTGACTTACCAGCCTGTTCGGCGCTGATGATGCTGTTTTTAAGTGTCAGACGCTGCTACATTTTTTCTGGCGCTGTTACTCCGACTAGGTTGAGGGTGTTTCGCATGACGGTTTGGATAGCTTTTGTTAGGGCGAGTCGTGCGTCGCCGAGTTTCGGGTTGTCGGCTTTCAGCACGGGGTATGCGTTGTAGAATGTGTTGAATTTATCTGCGAGTGCGTTTGCGTAGTCGGCGATCATGGCGGGTTTTAGGTACTCTGTTGCTTCGATGAACATGTCTGGGAAGTTTGCGAGGTTTAAGATGAGTTCCTTCTCCAGCTTCTCCGCCAGTAGGCCATAGTCAACGTTTTCCGGTTCACGTCCAGCTTTGCGGATGATACTGCAAGCACGTGCGTGGGTGTACTGCACGTATGGTGCGCTGTTGGTTTCGAAGTTAAGCACACGCTCCCACGTAAACACCACAGGCTTTCCCGGGTCAACATCGATAAGTGCATATCGGACTGCGCCTAACCCGACGAAGTTGGCGATGTTATGCTTCTCCGCCTCGCTCAGCATTGGCGAGCGCTTGGTAACCTCCTCGTACGCGCGCCTAACTGCCTCGTCTAATACTTCGTCGAAGGTGATGTAGTGCCCTCGTCGGCTGCTCATCTTGTAACCCGGCAACGTAACCAGGTTGTAGGCGAAGTGTACTAGGTTGTCAGCGTCTTTACCGTGGCCCAATGCGTAGAGCGCCAACTTTAGCTGGAGCTGCGCAAGAGACTGCTCCATACCGATGACGTTGATGACTTTTTCGGCGTGCCTAAACTTCCAAATCGTGTATGCGATGTCGCGGGTGGTGTAGAGTGTTGTGCCGTCTGCACGTACCAGCGTTAAAGGCGGAACTTCGTTGTTTGGGCTTAATCCAAGTTTAGCTTTGAGGTTGAGGGTGTTAGCTGCTTTGTCGGCGTTGAATTGCTGTACGCCTTTCTCGTTGAAGATAAACGGGGTTGACTGCAGCTTCGTCATGACTTCGCTTACCTGCGGCGTCCAAACGAAGTCGCTTTCCCAATCCCACGAGTCATAGGTAACTCCGACACGTTGCATTGTCGCTCGGAACCCGTCTAAGCAGAGGTCGCTGACTTCGCGGATTAACTCTTTAGCGGCTGGTTGTCCGTCTTCGTATCCACGGTTTAAGCGGCTGATTTCGCCTTCCGGATCATCGTCGAAGCTGATTTTTTTGAGTAATGTGTCGAAGAGCACGGGGTATTTCTCGCGTAGCTCAGCAGAGATCGATACCCACTCGTCGAGTTCCTTGTTAGCTTTAGCCAGCTCTTCTGGGTTGTCAGCGGCTTTGGCTTGGAGCTTCTTTAGGCGGTTGATTTCCACGATGCAGCAGGTAACCGTGTAGATTTTGCCAACGAAATGATCGGATTTCTCAGTCGGTTTAGGCTTGCCTAGCTTGGCGTATCCATATGCGACTACGCTGGATTGGCGTCCGACGTCGTCTATGTAGTAGTGTCGGGATACGTTGTGGCCTCTGAGTTGCAGGATGCGCGCAATGGTGTCGCCGATTGTTGGGTTGCGTGCCTGACCGATGTGGATTGGGTGGAGTGGATTGACGCTTGTGTGCTCCACAATGATTTTTTGGGGCTGATCTGTTTTAACGAAGCCGTAGCTTTTGTCCAACTCTTTTATGGAGGTGAAGATTAAAGCGCTGAATTTTGCGAAGTCAACGTAGAAGTTAATGTATCCTGCACCTGCAGGCTCAACCTTCTCGATTAAGTCGAAGCCTGACTTGTCAACTGCGTCAGACAATTGCTTAGCTAAGTCGGTTGGTTTCTGTTTCAGCTGTTTTGCCAGCTCGAAGCACAGTGAAGTAGCCAGTTGGCCGTAGTCGATGTTGGGTGTTTTCTTAAGAACTATGGTTGGCTGTTTAATATCGGGTAGAGACTTTGCCAAGGCGGCTGCTAATGCAGTTTGGCATTCAGCTCTGAACAGCTCATATGGGTTTTGTGCAATCATGCGATGTTGCGCTCCTAATGTATTTGGCTAATGTAAGGTTAGCAACGTTATATTTTAAATGCAATGGAAGTGCATTAGTACAGCGGATGCAGTAAACGATGAAAACCAAGCTAGTCTATTCAGAAAAGTGTTTAGGCTATGGCACTTGGCACATTGAGGGGCCTCAAAGAGTAAAAATTGCACATGATATTCTGCAGGAGAAGGGCTACAGCTTTGTTGAGCCTACAGCGGCAACTGAGGACCAAGTGCTCAATGCACATGACATGGAGTACCTTTGGAATCTTAGAAAAGGAATGGTGGAAGACTCTGACACGCCAGCTTACGATAACATCATTGAATTCGCTTGCCTGTCTGCGGGTGCAGCGATCGTGGCATCGAAGATCGGCGGCTTTTCGCTTACGCGTCCACCTGGACACCACTGCGGTAGGTATGGGTCTGCGTTGGGTGTTTATACACGTGGCTTCTGCTACCTCAATAACATCGCTATCGCTGTAAAGGATTCAGCTAAAAAAACGCTGATACTAGACATTGATGGGCACCACGGGAATGGTACGCAGGAGATTTTTTTATGTGACCCCAAAGTGACTTACGTGTCTGTTCATCAGTCGCCGAATTTTCCGGGGACAGGTAAAGTGACGGAGGGAAACTGCATTAACTTTGAGTTGCAGCCAAACGTCGGAGGTAATGTCTACCTGGTAACGTTGGATAAAGCGTTAAGCTGCGTTAACCCAAAAGAGTATGAAGCGCTGGCGGTTTCCGCTGGGTTTGATACGCATAGCTGCGATTTAGCGTCACTGGGTCTAGTAACTGAGGACTATTACATGATCGGCAAACGCGTTGCAGCTTTAGGGTTGCCAACGTTCTTTGTTTTAGAAGGCGGCTACAATGGACAAAACGTCGGTTTAGATGTTGACTCGTTTTTGAGGGGTTACGAAGAAAACCGTTAACCCCAATAAATTGGAAAAATTTATTGTTCTTGCTCTGCTGCTTTTTTGTCTTCGGCGCGTTTGTTGATTGCGTCGATTTTCTCTGCGATGCGCTCACTGCGCTGCTCTGCTGCTGTGATGAGTGGCTTCCAGTCTTTGCGTTTAACGATAGCTGCTAACTGCTCGGTTTGAGCTGGCAGTTTTGCTAATGCGTCGTTAAAGTGGCTGTCTGCTGCTTCGTCAGAGTCTACCGTGCAAAGTGCCTCTTCGGGGCATGCTTGGATGCAGCGTGTTTCGCCGTTGCATAGGTTGCATGCGATGGCTTTGCCGGTTTCAGCGTTAATTGCTATTCCACCGTGTGGGCAGGCTTGGACACACCAATCGCAGCCTTTGCACTTCTTTTCGTCGATGATTAGTAAGCTGTTTATTTCGCTTTGTGTGATTGCGCGTTCTGGGCATGCTTTTACGCATCTTGCGTCGTGGCAGCCTCTGCAGGTTAATGCGAAGTTGAATACTGGTGCCATGCGGACAACTCGGATTCTGCTTCTTATGGGGTTCCAGTTGTTTACTTCACCTTTTTCGCTGGAGCAGGCGTATTCACAGATTCCGCAGCCGATACATTTGCTTGGGTCCACTGCGACGAATTTTCTTGGTAATGTTTTAGCGGACGACATATTGTGACCAAACCTTTCGGTGTTAAAGTATCACTGTGCATCGTAGGCTTTTATGCATTACCCAAGAAAAATAATTTTTTATCAACATAAGCATGTTGAAACCCACTTTTGGGTCAGCTCTTGGTAATATTTGATAACTTAGTGCTCTGTTGAAGGTTTGTTTACCGTTTAGGTGGTTAGGGAGGCGATTTCTATAAGTTTCGTTGAAAGCAAGCATAGCAGACTTCTGTTGCTCTCCAGCTACCCCCCGCCCCCTATATAACAGTAGATCAAAATTGTTTAGAATCCTTTTTTCTCTGTGGGTCGGTAGAAATAACCACAAAGAATTCGTTCCAGCGTTGTTGTTCTTTAAACAGGTAGATTAAAATCATAGAATGTTAAACTTCGTTCTACCATTTTTGCTTTGAAAAAGCGCTTGTTTAGGAAGAAGAAAAAATCGTCTTTTTCGGGGGAACCAAAGTTTTTTCTTTCACAGCGCGCTCTCCGTTTTATCGTTACATTGAATCCTGATTAGCATGGATAATCCGTTTTCCCCATGTGGCAGTCCCTTATGCCAATGTGCTGAGTGCTGGAAAGTATGCACTTCTTTTCTGGTGTTGCTTGACAGGAAATCAACTGTGTTATCCATTAGTGATACGATTTCGAGTTTAGCAGTCTCTTTTAAGGCTACAGTCAAGACGCCACCTCTAAAGGGATCCGCGGTAATGAACTGTTGAGGGACAGCCGACACATTTTTTTTCGGCGTAACGTGCGCATATGCAGCAGTCTACTTTGCAGGGTGCTTTGTCTTTACCTTTATGCGTCAGGTACTCCCTGATTTGGAGAAACTGTGAGAACTCGTTTTCGCTGATTGGGTAGAATTCTGATCTGCGGATGCCAGGGTTGCTGCGTAGTGAGCATTTCTCGACTGATATGCTGTCTAGGGTGTCTCGGTTTTCGGCGATTACTACTGCGATGAGGTTGTATCCGCCTATTGTTTTGAAGAAGTGGACGACTCTGGGGCATTCTTTGAAGCGGTTCATTATGTCTTGCATTGCTTGGGCGTCTTCTATTTCTAGTAGGATCATTGCTGGTATGAGTCCGAATGCTTTTGGGTTTATTAGTGCAGTGTTTTTTATGGCACCTGTCTGGGTGAGTTTTTCGAGTCTTTTTTTGATGCCCATGCTTGTGTATCCTGTGGTTTTTTCTAGGTCTTTTAGGGTTGTTCTTGCGTCTTGTTGGAGTTGGCTGATTATTTTTCGGTCGATGTCGTCCATTAAAGTCACTCAGTTGGTTTATTTTCTAAACATAATGTATTAATAATGTTTAGCTATTAAACCTTGCAGTAAAGGCGATACTATGACACAACGAATCGTAATACCCGTCCAAAACAACTCGGGCTTAGAATCCCAAATTGCACAACACTTCGGCCAAGCCCCCTACTTCGCCCTCGTAGAATTAGATGGCGCAAAGATAGCCAAAGTGGAAATCGAAAAGAACACAAGCACACATATGGGCGGCACCGGAGACCCGCATGGAAGCACACTGTCCCTAAGACCCACAGCCATAGTAGCATGCGGAATGGGGCCAGGAGCCAAGAACTGCTTCGAAGGCGCTGGCGTGCAAGTGCTGCAGGCAATTGGCATCACAGTTGGCGAGATAATTGAAAACTACAAAAGCGGTTTACTCCAGCCACTAACGGCAGTCTGTCCACACGCACATCATCACCACCACAATCATTAGCCTATTTTTTGGGCTGAATGGTTTCTGGCGAGCATAAATTGCTTTCAAGTTGTCTGCCCACTCCTTGAAGCGGTCCCTTTACGTGTCTTCCGAGTGCATTCGGCCAGAAACCCAGCACACCTTAAAAAGCCGTTGTAGTCTCTTTCGTTGTCTGTGGATTTAAATTGTTAGTGTTCTAAATTTTCAAATTAGAAGAAGAAGGCAGCAGCCCCCTTGCTCTTCTTCAACCAGAGGATTTTGCTGTGGCTCCTGTTATGTCCTCATTTGCTTCTGATTGCTTGCTGGTTGATGCGGTTTCCCCAAGTTCAGCGGCAGTTACAGCAGATTTTTGATCTACTGCTATATACCCCAAATGCGTTTTCATTCCCATTAGAGATATCAGGCGGAGAACCATGAAGGCAGAGTTAACAAAACCAGAAACCTCACTCATAATCTACTGGTCAAAAACAGGAAACACCCAAAAAGTCGCATACGCCATGAAGCAAGGTCTAGAAGAAATCAACACGCACGTCACCGTAAAGAAGCCTGAAGAAGCAGAAAACCTCGACTACTTCGACTACGACTTGGTCTGCGTAGGCTGCCCGTCTCATTCTTGGCATCCGCCAGAGCAGATGACTGCCTATCTTAAGAAGAAATTTAATTACTACCGGGAAAACGGCAAAATAAGACTTGGCGCCCCCAAGGTCGCGGGGAAAAACGCTATCGTCTTCGTGACTTATTCTGGCCCCCACACGGGTATCGCTGAAGCAACGCCTGTCGGCAAAGATATTGCTCAGTACTTTGACCATATAGGCTTCAATGTAGCTGCTGAATGGTATGTTCTAAGTGAATTCCACGGCTCAAAAGAAGCCAACCGTGAAGGGCGGCTCGGCGACCTCAGAGGCAAACCCAACGCTGAGCAGCTGCAGGGCATAAAAGACAGCTTAAAACAGCTGTTCACAATGTAACATATTTTTCCCCTTAAAAATACCACATTAAATATATGCCAGATTTTGCTAGTCAAAGAGCAGAAATCTTTGAGGTTTATGTTATGAAAACTCTAGTTACCGTCGGTCGTGGTGGAACAGGAAAATCCAGTTTCTCAGCCCTTATGGCAAAAGCCTTCATAGAAGCCAAACAAGCCCCAATCTTGCTAGTTGACGCTGACCCTGACCAGAACTTGGCTGAGATGCTTGGAGTAGACCTTAAAGAAGCAGGTAAATCCACAATAGCAGACCTCATCGTAAGCACTTTCATCGAGGGCGGAGGCACTACAGTCGGCGTTGCTCCGGCCCAGCGCATCGAAGCCCGCATCTGGGAGAAGGGCCTCTACGAAAGCGCCAGCTTCGATTTTATGGCTGTCGGCAACAAATGGATTGAAGGCTGCTACTGCATGCCTAACACTGCGCTGAAAAACGCACTGGAATCTCTTACTAAAAACTACAAATACGTCATAGTCGACTCCCCAGCGGGCCTTGAGAACCTTAACCGCAGAATCACCTCAAAAGTTGACGACGTATTTGACATATTAGACCACTCCAAAAAGTCACAGGATCATGTCAAAAGAGCATACAGAATAGCTAAAGAAGTTGACATGAAATTCCAAAACTTTTACATAATTGGTGGATACCGGTTCCCGCCTGAGCTGGGACAAGAGGCAGAAACCAACTTGGGATTCAAATATCTCGGTAAAATCGAGGCAGATGACGAGCTAGACCAAGCAGTTCTTGATGGAGAGTCGCTTTTAGACCTTCCAAATGATAATAAAGCGTATCTTTCGGTTAAAAAAATCCTTGAAACACTGGATTACTTATAGCCCAAATTTTTTTACATAATTTTTTCTTATCTTAACATTTCTATTAGTCTAACCTGACTTTTGAATAAAGAATCTGGAAAGGTTTAAAAAGATTGTAAGCTGGTAGACTGGTAAACCTTTACAGAGGTTATTAGATTTGACTGATAAAAACGTCCATGTAAAAATAGACGAAATGAAGACCAACGCCGGTCTTGTCAAGAACCTCGAGTTATCTATTGGCAAGGTTATTAATGATAACTATACTGAAGAGCCAATGGGTCCAACTCCGATGCCCTCCATAACCACCCTGCGAGATTGGGACATGAAGCTTTTAACCAAATACAAGCCCTTCTACATGCCCGACTGCGACTCATGTTGCCTTTGCACTTTTGGCAAATGTGACTTGACCGCTGGCAAACGCGGCGCATGCGGTTTAGACATAGCAGCCCAATCATCGCGTATCGTTATGATTGCAGCCTCAATCGGTTCTGCATGCCATACAGCTCACTCACGCCACTTAGTTAACCACTTAATAGAAAAGTATGGCCGCAGGTACCCCATTGATGTCGGAGGATTAAACGTTAAAGTTGAAGCACCAGTCAGCCGCCTTGTAACTGGTATAAAACCTGCAACACTCGGCGACTTGGATGATATTCTAACATACACAGAAGAAGAAATTACTCAAATTCTAGCAACCGCACACACAGGTCAAGAAGCAAACCCATTAGACTTTGAATCAAAAGCCTTCCACATCGGCATGATTGACCATGTAGGTATGGAAGTAGGCGACATTGCCCAGATATCCGTTTTCGGCTATCCAAAAGCTGACCCAGAAGCTCCACTAATCAAATTAGGCATCGCCAGCGTTGACAGAACCAAACCGGTTGTCATGTGCATCGGCCACAACGTTGTACCATCAGTCGGAATTATCGACTATGCAAAAGAAAACAAAATTGACGAAAGAATCGAAGTAGTCGGCTTATGCTGCACAGCCCACGACATGTCAAGATACTACACCCGTGCAAGAATCGTTGGCCCAATCAGCTGGGAAATCAGATTCATACGCGCAGGCCTTGCAGATGTCGTAGTACTCGATGAGCAATGCATCAGAACCGATGTAGCTGAAGAAGCAGCGAAAGTTAACACACCAGTCATCGCAGCCTCAGAGAAGAACTGCGTTGGTTTCAAGAACCGCACAAACGACTCAACCGACTCAATCGTCGAAGACCTCGTCACTGGCAAAGTTCCGGGTGTACTAGTCCTTGACCCAGAAAAAGTCGGCGAAGTAGCCGTCCGCGTTGCAATGAAGATGGCACCAATCCGCAAACGCAAGAACGTTCTCCCAACAGCAGAAGAAGTTGTTGCAATCGCAAAGACATGCACACAATGCAAAGCTTGCCAGCGCAACTGCCCACAGGACTACTTCATCCCAGCAGCTATGAAAGCAGCAGCTGCCGGTGACTTATCAAAACTAGAAGAAATATACGAAGTCTGCATTGGATGCTTAAGATGCGAAAGCGCATGCCCACAGAAAATCAAGATCCATAGCCTCATCGTCAAAGCAGGCGAAAAATCAATGCAATGCGAAGATAACCTATGCCGCAGCGGCAGAGGTGCAGTTTCAGATGTCGAAATCCGCAGCGTCGGTGGTCCACTTGTTCTTGGAGAAATTCCAGGTATCGTCGCCATCGTCGGTTGTAGCAATTATCCAAAAGGCGGCAAAGACGTATATGACATAGCCAGAGAATTCGCAAGCAGACGATACATTGTTGCACTATCAGGATGCAGCGCAATGTCCGCAGGCAGCTACCGCAACAAAGATGGCCAAACCCTCTACGAAGAATTCCCAGGCGGATTCGAAGCAGGAGGAGTCCTCAACGTCGGCTCATGTGTCTCAAACAGCCACATTGCAGGTGCAGCCATCAAAGTCGCAAATATCTTCGCAAAACGCCCACTAAGAGGCAACTACGAGGAAATCGCAGACTATGTCCATAATCGTATCGGTGCAGTAGGTTTAGCTTGGGGTGCATACTCACAAAAAGCAGCATCCATCGCAGCAGGTTTCTGGCGCTTAGGTGTACCGGTCGTCGTCGGCCCACACGGAAGCAAATACAGACGCATGCTCCTAGGCCGCAAGGAAGACCCAGAAAACTGGAACGTAATAGACGCACGCACAGGCGAAACAGTCAATGTCGGTCCATCACCAGAACACCTATTCAACGTAGCAGAAACCAAAGAAGAATGCATCGTCCAAATCGCAAAGCTCTGCATGAGACCAAACGACACATGGAAGGGACGCTCCGGCAAACTCAGCCACTACATTGACCTACACAAACGCTACATGGGTGTCATGCCAAACGATATTCACCTATACGTCAGAACAATGGCAGATGTACCAATCACAATGAAGGACGAAATTACACAAGTCCTGCAAGCAAACAACTGGAAAGAAAGCATAATTCCGGACCCAACATTGCTCCCAAGAATGGTCCGTAAAATGAAGTGAGGAACGGAGGAGAAAAACTATGTCCTGTGAACCATGGCAATGTGCAGAAATTGCAGCAACTAAAAAAGCAAACGTAATCCAAAAACCCGAGATAGCAGTCGCAATGATGAAACGGGCTCAACACCCCATCCTCATTGTCGGCAGTAATGTCACAGAAAGATGGATGGACGGTAAGCAAGCCATCGAATACATCATCGAATTCGCAAACGCATCAAAGATTCCAGTAGTAGCAACAGCCCATATGGTCGGCGAATTTGTAAAGCGCGGCTATACTCCAGCAGCATACTGGAATGCAATGGAAATCAGCCAACGCGTCTGTGACCCAACATGGATGGGACTGGACGGCAAAGGCCACCCAGACCTAGTCATCTATGTTGGTATGCCATACTACATGGAAGCACTGATCCTAAGCGGCCTCAAACACTTCGCACCAGACCTAAAAACAATGACACTTGACAACATGTACCATGTACACGCAAGTTGGTCATTCCCTAACGCAAGCCTAGAAGAATGGGCTGCAAACCTCAAAGTTTTAACTTCAAAATATAGTGGAGGACAATAAAATGTCAATGTTTAAAGATATACCAGTAGAAGTCGGCGTAATCTACGAAGGAGAACGTATCCGCAGAAACGACATGCAAGTCGAACTCGGCGGACCAACAGTCAAACAAAAGTTTGAACTGGCAAAAGTAAAACCCATGAACGAAATCGACGATGGCAAAGTCACCATCATCGGTCCAGACTTAAAAGACCTTAAAGAAGGCGGCGCTTACCCATTCGGTATCCTAATCGAAGCAGCAGGCGCAAAACTCGATGCAGGCCTCGAAGGTGTCCTAGAAAGACGCATTCACGGCTACTTAAACTACATCGAGGGCTTCATGCACCTAAACCAGCGCTATGACATCTGGATACGCATCGGCAAGAAATCCTTCCAGAAAGGCCTAAACAGCTTTGAACCAATCGGCAAAGTCGTCTACAGACTCTTCAAGAGCGAACTACCAATCGTCGAGAAACTACAGATCACCTTCATCACAGACCCAGCAAAACTAGAAGAAATGACGCCAGCGGCAATGCAAGCATACGAAGCACGCGACTCAAAAGCCAGAGGCCTAAAAGACTCAGAAGTATCAGAATTCTACGGCTGTGCACTCTGCCAGTCATTCGCACCAAGCCACGTCTGTGTCATTACACCACAAAGATACAGCAACTGCGGCGCCATCAGCTGGTTCGACGGTAAAGCCTCCGCAAGCATTGACCCCAAGGGCCCAGTCTTCGCAATCCCAAGAGGCGAAATGCTAAACGAAGAAAAAGGTGAATTCAGCGGCGTTAACGAAGCAGCAAAGAAACGCAGCATGGGCGAAGTCACCAAAGTCTGGCTATACACAGCCTTTGACCACCCACACACTTCATGCGGATGCTTCGAAGCAGTAACCTTCTACGTCCCAGAAGTCGACGGCTTAGCAGTCGTACAACGCAACTTCAAAGGCGCAACCGTAAACGGCTTACCCTTCAGCACAATCGCAGACTCCGCAGCAGGCGGACGCCAAATCGACGGCTTCCACGGAATGTCCATCGAATACATGCGAAGCAGCAAATTCTTCGCAGCAGACGGCGGATGGAACCGCATCGTTTGGGTACCAAAAGAAGTCAAGGAAAAAGTCAAAGACTTCATCCCGAAAGACGTTGTTGACAAGATCGCAACCGAAGAGGATGCAAAGAACGTTGACGAACTCAAAGCGTTCCTGAAGGCAAAGAACCATCCAGTCGTTGCTAAATGGGAAACAGAAGCACCAGCAGCAGAAACCGCAGCAGTCACCGTTAACGAGGAAGCAGCAGGCACAATGATGCCAGTTGCAACAGCAGGATCACTGCCAATAATGGCCGGCGGATTCAAGATCATCCTCAAAGACGCAAAGATCTACGCCAACAAAGTCATCATAACCACCGCAAAAGACGAGAAGAAAGCTTAAGCCCGGTGACCTAAAACGTCCAACGACAAGAAAAACAATGACGCGCTCAAGCTAAGTGACGATCTCTTAGCAGCGCTCGCAAAGTTCAAGACGATCGAGTTGGAAGACTTCCAACTTGACGCCAAAGAACTAGAAATACTCTTCGAGCCAGGACAAGCAGTAAACGTATTACCGAAACTCAAACTACCATTAGGCGTCGGCGCAGGCAAACCAACAAGCTTACTAGCACAGAACTTCCTGCCACCAGTCGAGAAATACCCAAACAAGATCGCCACAGTCAAACTAGGCGCAACACGAAGCGAAGGCGGCACACGCGGCAGAACAGTCACACTCGGCGGAGAAACCTCTCCAGCCTTCTACTCCTTTGAGAACCCAACACCACACAAACCAATCGTAACCTTAGACGTCTTCGACATGGAAGTCCCACTGTCCAAGGCCGTCAAGATGCACGTTAAAGACGTCGTCGGCGACCCAGCAGCATGGGCGAAGCTTGCAGTCGAAAAGTTCGGCGCAGACATGGTTACAATGCACCTCATCAGCGTAGACCCACTACTCAAAGACGCATCACCGAAAGAAGCATGCAAAACAGTCGAGAAAGTCCTGCAGGCAGTCGATGTACCACTCGTAATCGGCGGATGCGGTGACCCAGTAAAAGACACAGCCCTCTTTGAAGAGGTATGCGCTCAGTTCCCAGGCGAACGCTTCCTAATCAGCTCAGTTACACGCGACATGGATGGCGAAAAATGCGCTAAATTCATCAAGAAAGCAGGCAACGCAGTACTTGCCTTCACACCAATGGACCTTAACTTTGCACGCGAATTAAACAGGCGTCTCTTTGATCACCTATCACGCGAAGACATCGTTATGGACTTAACAACCGCAGCCCTCGGCTATGGACTTGACTACGCATTCACCAACATGGAACGTGCACGCATCGGCGGCTTAATGGGCGACATGGAACTCGCTCAACCAATGAGCAGCGGCACAACCAACGCTTGGGCAGCCCGTGAAGCATGGCTAAAGATGTCAGCGGACTTTGAACCACGCGAACTCAGAGGTCCACTATGGGAAGTCACCACAGCGCTCACACTGCTTACTGCAGGTGTCGACGTATTCATGATGATGCACCCAGCAGCCGTTAAAACCCTCAAAGACGTCACTAACTACTTAACTGCAAACAAGAAAGCCGACCCAACCAAGTTCCTTGAGTGGGTTAAGGTGAAAGCTTAAGGAGACATGACAGTATGGCAGACGATAAAAAAGGTGGATTAAAAGAACTCAGCCCAATCACTATCTACAAAAACCTACCGAAAACCAACTGCAAAGAATGCGGCCAAGACAATTGTATGGCATTCGCCGCGAAACTTGTCAATCGCGAACTTGAACTCGACGCATGTAAACCACTCCAGAAGCCAGAATACGCAAAGCAGTATGCTGCACTAAAAGAGCTCCTTAAACCAGCAGTTAAAGAAGTAATCATCGGCGTCGGCGAGAAAGCCAAGAAAATCGGCGGCAAACTAGTCATGTACCGCCATGAGCTTACATACAAGAACCCAACCGCAATCGCAATCGACGTAACCGACGAGATGCCAGAGAGCGAAGTTGTCGCCCGCGTACAGAAGACTGAAAACTTCAGCTTCGAATACATCGGCAACACCCTCAAACTCGACATGATCGCCGTCAGATGCACAAGCGACGACGCAGACAAATTCAAAGCATGCGTAAAGAAAGTCAGCGAAACCACAAAGCTACCGATGATCCTGTGCGCCATGAACCCACAAGTCATGGAAGCAGGCATAATGGCCACACCCAAAGCACGCCCGCTACTCTACGCAGCAAACAGCAGTAACTGGAAAGAAATGGCTGAACTAGCAATCATGTACGATGCACCACTAGTCGCGTCATCACCAAACGACCTCGACGGACTCATGTCACTGGCAAAGACTCTCCAGACATACGGCGTTAAAGACATCGTTCTTGACCCAGGAACCTTCCCAAACGAAGGCTTACAGGACACAATAAACAACTTCACCATGCTACGCCGTGCAGCAACAAAAGCCGGCAACGAACTCGCAGGCTTACCACTGCTCGGTGTACCCATGGCTGCTTGGGCAAACAAGGGCGAAACAGCAGATGACCTCATCAAATGGCGCGAATCATACATCGCATCCATGCTGGTTGTCCGCTACGCAGACGCACTCATCCTACACGGAAACGACGGATGGAGCCTACTGCCACTTGCAGTACTACGCCAGAACATCTACACAGACCCACGTAAGCCAGTTGCAGTTGCACCAGGTCTCAAAGTCTTCGGTACACCAGACGAGAACAGCCCAGTCATGTTCACAAGCAACTTCGCGTTAACCTACTACACAGTCGCTTCAGACATCGAATCCAGCAAGACCAACGCGTACTTAATCGTTGTTGAATCAGAAGGTTCAGCCATCGACAGTGGTGTCGCAGGACGCAAATTAACCGCAGAACGCATCGCAGACGCAATCAAAACATCAGGCGTTGAAGGCAAAGTTAAGCACCGCAAGATCATCAGCCCAGGCAAAGCAAGCAGAATCAGCGGCGAAATCGAAGAACTATCAGGCTGGAAAGTCCTGGTCGGTCCACGCGACAGCAGCGAAATCCCGAAGTACATCATCGATAAATGGCAACCATAGCCATTTTTCCTTTTTTAATTTCTTTTTTAGTTCTGTTTCTATTAGCTAATTCTCTGTCACTTGTGTTTTTGATGGTGCTTCCAGAGACTTAACGTTGGCGCAACTATTGCTATGCCCGTGATTATGGCGGCTATGATGATAGTCTGCGTGGATGCTTCTGATGTTGATGGTTCTGGTATTTTTGTAGGTGTGGTTGTTGGGGTTGGCTGCGGTGTTTGAGGTGTTAGCGTCATAGTTGGTTTTGGGGTGGTGGTTGGTGTTGGCTGGCCAGTTTGTGTTGGTTCCGGTGCTGGCACATCATAGATTATGCCCCTGTACCCTGATGGTATGTATTGGTGGACGCTGGTGCTTGTGCTGTAGAAGTATCGTCCTCCAACAACGTATATAGTGTCGTTTAACACAGTGATGCCTACATCGTGGCGTGGATCAGTCAGAGGTGTACTTTTTGCCCAGCTATCGCTTGCTGGATCATAGGCGTAGTGTTCTTGGCTGTTCTGGCCGATAACGTGGATTTTTTTAGCGGCGAATTCTCCGGTTATTGCTGCCCCGGCGCTTGGCAGTAAGTGCCATGATGGTATCGCGCGTTGGCTCCAAGTATCAGTTGCTGGGTCATACATTTGGTTAGCGAGGTTCATGGAGTATGTAAAGCTTGTAACGCCTATCCAGTAAATCTTGTCGTCTAGCATAGCTGAGGCAGCGTAGATTGCGGCTCTGTTGAAACCCTCTGTTACGACGTTCGGGATGGGTGCTTTTACCACCCAACTATCTGTCACTGGATCGTAGGCGTAGTTTAAGCTCTGGTCAGGATCGCCTCCCATAACGTAGATTTTGCCGAGGGCAAGGTTGGTTTGGAGTCTTGATCTTGCAGTGGGCATTGTTGTTTTGGTTTCCCACGTGTTTGTTGCTGGGTCATATGCTTCGACTACTGCGGTGTCCTCCCATTGTTTGGATGTAAAGTTGTAGATGCAGCCGCCGATGCAGAAAATTTTGCCTTCGTAAACTGCTATACCGATCTGTGACCTGTTGGTCGGCATCGACGCTTTTGTAGTCCACCTGTCCAGAGTTGGGTCATACATTTCGTTGATTCCGAGTATGCCTCCGCCTCTGATTTCGCCGCCTATTGAATAGATTTTTCCGTCTACAACTGCTGCTCCGGGGCCTGCTCTTGATGTTGGCATGGCTGCTTTAGGGAGCCAGATGTTTTCGGCTGTAATTATGCTGCCGTTTGATTGGGCAAAACAGGGTAAAGGGCAAACCATCATGACAATTAATGCCGGGATGATCAAAAGAAGCATTATGGTCGTTCGGTTATGCAAGCATTTCACCAACAGCAAGAGTGTGGGAAACGCCTTTAGTTCTATTCATGGAACATACTGTTCCAGCCTTGGAACGTAACTAACATTAAACTTGTCAATACCAACCATTTCAAAAAAGAATAACGATCTAGAGTTTGTTTTCTGTATGTCAAAAATTCTTTATCAGCAACGTTCGGCAGAGTAGCTAACAGAGGAATTCTAGTTGGATCACACCATAATACACTTCGATATCCCAGCAAACGATATTGAAAAAATGAAAAAATTCTACACTGAACTTTTCGGCTGGAAAATAGAAAAACTTGGCAACATGGAATACTACGGAGTAACAACCGTGCCCATGGATGAGAAGGGCAACCTGCTCAGACCGGGCGTAAACGGCGGCCTCTATAAAAAAGAGCAACCGCAGCAGCAGTCTGTGAACTACATCTACGTGGAATCCGCTGACGAGTACAGCAAGAAAATCGTGGCTTTAGGCGGCAAAATAGTTGTTTCGAAGACAGAGGTTCCAGGCATGGGCTGGTTCGCATTAGCGCAAGACCCAGAGGGCAACACTTTTGGCATCTTTGAAACAATGCCGATGTAAAATCTGTTTAAGCGGCTGCTGCTGATTTATTTAAGCGGATGGGCCACGGCGGAGCAAGAAGCCATACAGTGTGCCTTCTCCCCTAATTTTGTCCTTTAAATAAGGGGGGGTTTAGAAAAATCGCAGTTGACCTCAACTCATATGCTGCATAATCGAATTGCTTGTAGAATCGCCCACAACCAGTTCACAATGTGACTAAAGCGGAGTGCAAAACAGATGTTTCTGCTAGACCTGTATCGTAGTAGAAGCAGTAGGGCTGTGTTTCCTTTTTTCTTCGAATTCGAAAATCAAAAAGCGATTTCCATATTCCTACCCTCGGCAATTAAACGTAATTGTTAAAGCCCAGAAAACAACACATTAACCAAGCAAGGCGAAAAACAGATGCCGAAAAACTACACTTACACAGATGCAGGCGTCAACAGAGCACAACGCCACGAATCCAAAAAGCAACTATCAAGCTTAAAAGAAACCTACCGCCACATAGGCTTCGGCGGCATCATGCATCTGCCATACAGCAATCTCTTCCCAACTGCGCAGGACACGTTTCTGGATCTTCAAATCGAAGGTGTCGGCACCAAAGTCCTAATCGCTGAATTAGCAGACAAATATGACACAATCGGCGTAGACGCAGTCGCCATGGTTGTAAACGACATAATCCGATCTGGCGCAAAACCACTCGCCTTAGCAGACAATATACACGCCGTAGCCAGCGAACCTAAACTCGTACAGGCATGGCTCAAAGGCATAATCGAGGGCGCAGAGCAATCCGAGTGCCCAGTCGTCAACGGAGAAACAGGCGACGTAGCAGAAATCATACGCGGCATCAAACCAGACAGCGGCTTTGACATGGTTGCCTCATGCATCGGCAGCGTCGAACGCAAAGACATCATAACCGGCACAGGCATCAAACCCGGTGACTCCATCATCGGACTCGCCAGTAGCGGTGTCCACAGCAACGGCATTACCCTCGTACGCAAAATTCTCTTCAAGCAATGGGGTGGAAAATACGACGCATCCGACATTCCAGAAGGCTTAGAGCGCGAAGTGGTACTTGAAGCGTTGGAGCCCACTAAAATTTACGTTAAACCGCTCCTCACTTTAGCCCGCGAAGTCAAAGTCAAAGGCGCCGTGCACATCACAGGCGATAGCTACACAAAATTCAACAACCTCGTCAACTACTCGGCGGGAATAGGCTTCTGCTTTGACAATTTCAAGCCGCAACCCATATTCGGAGTAATACAGCGCACAGCCTCAGAACTCGGCTACACCATAACTGACGAGGAAATGTTTCGGACGTTTAACATGGGCTGGGGTTTTGGCATAATCGTTGACAAAACAGAAATCGACAAAGCAATGAACACACTTGAGCAGGCAGGATACGCGGCTGAACGCATAGGCAAAGTCACCGACAGAGAGCGCACAGTGGAAATAGAGCACAAAGGCAAACACATGATTTTAACGTAAGCTTTTGCACTGTTTCTTACGAAAGTGTTTAAATTCAGATTGCTTAGTTTAAAGAACTATGAAATACGCTGCCAAAATCGAAGTAGGCCTCAAACCCGGACACAGTAACCCGGAAGGCGAAACCACCGCACGTTCACTAGTTGAATTAGGCTTCAGCGTCGAGGCAGTAGACGTTAGCAAAGTCTACACTATTATCCTCGAAGCAGCATCAGCCAAAGAAGCCAAAGCTAAGGCGGAGGAAATGAGCAAACGACTGCTCGCTAACCCGACAAAGGATAACTACACTATCAGTGTCGTTGAGCAGAAATGAACGCCGACTTAATCGTGCAACGAGAAAACAGCCAAGTACTCGAATTTAAAATAGCTAAAGCCACAAAGGCGCAGCTTCAGGAAATCAACAGCGAACTCGCATTGGGCTTCAGCGCAGAGGAACTATCCATAATACAGGCTTACTTTATCAAGGAAAAACGTAACCCAACTGACATTGAGCTCCAAACCATAAGCCAGTCATGGAGCGAGCACTGCTGCCACAAAACCTTCAAAGGCAAAATCCAGCTTAACGGCAAAGAGATCAGCAGCCTATTCAAAACCTACCTCGCCAAAGCCACCAAAGAAATAAACGCACCCTGGTGCTTCAGCGTTTTCGAGGACAACGCGGGCATAGTTAAATTCGACAAGGGCTACGGCATCGCGGCGAAGGTGGAAACTCACAATCACCCATCAGCAGTTGAACCGTTCGGCGGCGCGGCAACCGGCGTCGGTGGAGTCATCCGAGACATCCTAGGCGTCTGGGCAGATCCAATAGCATGCACCGACGTCTTGGGCTTTGGGCCGCTGGATTATGATTACAACAAGTTACCCAACGGTGTCAAGCACCCCAAATACATCTACAGAGGCGTCACCGCCGGCATCAGCGCCTACGGAAACAACATGGGCATCCCAACCGTTAACGGTGCAATATACTTCGACGACAGCTACACGGGTAATGTCGTAGTGTACTGCGGCTGCATCGGGCTACTGCCACTAAACAAGTATGTGCGCAGCGGCAAAGTAGGCGACTACGTTGTCTTGTCAGGCGGCAAAACAGGAAGAGACGGCATCCACGGCGTAACGTTCGCCTCAGCCGAACTCACAGAGAAATCTGAGGAAATCAGCCGCCCAGCAGTGCAGATCGCTGACCCCATCGAGGAGGAAAAAGTCAAGCGCGCAGTGGTTGGAATCCGAGACGCCGGTTTAGGTAGCGGAATAACAGATATTGGGGGAGGCGGTTTGTCTTCGGCAGTCGGCGAAACGGCAGAGCGCTTTGGATCCGGAGTAGCAGTGGATCTGGAAAAAGTTCACCTTAAACATGAAGGCCTCTCGCCATGGGAAATTTACTTATCTGAATCGCAGGAACGCATGCTTATGACTATTCCTCCTGAGAATCTGGAGCAGGTTATGGCAATCTTTGAGAAGGAAGATGTTCACGCGGTAGCCATAGGCAGACTAATTCCGGAGCGGCGATTGAGGTTGAGCTACAAGGGCGAATTAGTCTCAGACATCGACATGGCGTTCCTTTTCAGCACATGCGAAATCACTAAAACTGCAACCCTCGAACAGGCTAAATTGATAGAGCCAGACTTCCCAGAACCACAAAACCTTACCCAAACCCTGCTTGACTTGCTTGCGGCTCCAAACATTGCGAGCAAAGAAGCAGTCATACGCACCTACGACCACGAAGTCAAAGGCAACACCCTACTCAAGCCGTTGCAGGGCGACTACGCAGGACCAAACGACGCAGCAGTCCTAAAACCCGTCGACGTCTCAAATAAAGGCCTAGTTATCAGCTGCGGCATGAACCCCAACTACGGCAAAATCGACGCTTACTGGATGGCGGCTTCAGCAATCGACGAAGCCATACGCAACAACCTCGCCGTCGGCGGCAGAAGAATCGCAATTCTTGACAATTTTACGTGGGGCAACCCTGAGAAGAGCGAGCGGCTCGGCAGCTTGGTGCGTGCCTGCGAAGCATGCTACGATGTAGCCACCAATTTCCGCACACCTTTCATTTCGGGCAAGGACAGTTTATACAACGAATCGCCGCTTGGCCCAGTCACGCCTACTCTGCTCATCACAGCAATCGGCATCATACCAGACATAAACAAAACTGTTTCAGTCGACCTGAAAGCGGCAGGCAACCTAATCTACATAGTTGGCGACACTTACTCTGAACTCGGCGGCAGCGAATACTACAAACTCAAAGGCTTTCTCGGCGCTTCAGTGCCTAAACTGAATGCCTCTAAAGCCCGAAAATCCTACTACAACCTAACCAAAGCCATGGGCGAGGGCATAGTGAAGTCCTGCCATGACCTTTCAGAGGGCGGCTTGGCGGTTGCGGCGGCGGAGATGGCGTTTGCAAGCGGGCTAGGATTGGAACTTGATCTCCAAAAAGTCCCTGCCAAAAACGTCAGCCGAGATGATTTCATGCTGTTCTCGGAGTCTAACAGCCGATTCTTAATAGAAGTCGCTCCAGAAGACCAGAAACTTTTCGAAGAGCTGATGGGCAAATACAGCAAGCCAATCGGTAAAGTAACCAAGGAACAGAAGCTGATCATCAAAGGCTTAAGCGGCAAAGCTGTAATCGATGCATCGATTGACAAGCTTAGGTATAGCTGGAAGAAAACCCTCAACCCCAAGGAGGACATACAATGAACACTGAAGACATCAAGGTCTGTGTACTGCGAGTCGGCGGAACCAACTGCGACGCAGAAACACAGCGGGCATTCACTGAACTCGGCGCCAAAGCCGAAGTCATACAAGTCAGCGACATGATCAAAAAACGCAACCTACTTGACTACAACGTGCTAGTTTTCCCGGGCGGCTTCAGCTACGGCGACTACGTGCGAAGCGGAGTCATTTTCGCGCGGCACCTCTCAGCGAACTTGGGCAAAGAAATCAGGCAATTCGTTGACGAAGGTAGACCTTTGCTTGGCATATGCAATGGCTTCCAGATACTCGTCGAATACGGTTTGCTTCCTGGTTTCAGCGGTATCAGCGAATTCCCCGAGGCCACCTTAACCACCAACGAGCCAGCAGGCTTCAAATGCAAATGGGTCTACCTAAAACAGGAAAACCGCGGCAAATGCGCATTCACCTCAGCAATCCCAGCGGGCAAAACCATCCAGCTTCCAATCGCGCACGGCGAAGGCAGACTGCTATTCCCCAAAGAAAAAGAGCAGGCGCTACTCAAAAAAATCATTGACCAAGACATGCTCGTGTTCCGCTACTGCACAAAAGACGGCGAAACAGCAGAAGGCAAATACCCCGATAACCCAAACGGCAGCTTCCACGACATCGCAGGCATATGCAATCCCGAGGGCAACATATTCGGATTAATGCCACATCCAGAACGTGCGATGTACTGGTGGCAGCAACCCACATGGACAAGGGAAAACCAGATGCTAAAGTACGGCGACGGCAAACTAATCTTCCAAAGCATAATTAACAAGCTGACGAAAACCAATCACTAAACCTTCTTTCTAACGTGTGATTTTTTTTCTATACCCCCTTATTTAAAGCAGTTAACTATATGTTCAACTTAGGCTTGAAAACCGATTAGTTAGACCTACCCGTCTCAGTGGTACCTACCCCATCCTTATTTAAAGGACAGACACCGCTTAAGCTACTCCACAGAAAGTAGATCAGTCAGCCAAAAAGTGGCATAAAAAAATTAGAAGGTTAAGTCTTCTCTTGTTGGCAAACCGTCACGGGCGCCCATTTTCATTACGCTTCTGGAAGCCACAAAGTTGCCAAGTCTGCCGCAGTCTTCGAGTGTGCGGTTGTGTACTAAGCCGTATAGGAAGCCTGCGTCGAATGCGTCGCCCGCGCCTGTGGTGTCGACTACTGGCACCTTGTAGGGTTGCAACGTCATTTTTTCTTCGCCATTCGATACGTAGCATCCCTTGTCACCCATCTTTACCGCGACGATTTCGACGCCCATGTCGATTAGCATTTGGGCGCCTTTGGGGATTTCGCGTTCGCCGGTGATGAGCTCAAGCTCCAAAGCGTTTGGCATCATAACAAACGAGTTCTGGATAATCGGCTCAATAGCCGAGAGACCTTTCTGTGCATAGAGTGAGCCGGGGTCAAAGCTGACTTTAACACTGTCCGGTAGAAAACTCATAAGCTTCTTCTGCGCCCGGAACGATTTCTCGCCAACAAACGACGATAAGTGTAGAAACTGGGTGTCGGTGATGTATGACGCTTGTATTTCTCTGAACTCGATTTGGTCGTTGACGCCGGAGTTAATGTAGAGTGCTCTTGCACCCTTCTTATCTACGAAGCCGAGGCAGACGCCGCTTTTGCCTTTAGGGGAGTGGATGATGCCATCTGTGTTGACGCCTTCTTTTTGGAAGCAGTCGATTTGCAGTTGACCTTCGTGGTCGTCTGCTATTTTGCCGACGAAACCGACACTTTGTCCCAAGCGTGCCAACCCTACCATTGTGTTGGCTGCTGAACCGCCGCATGCCTCCGTATAATCATGGATGAAGCTTTCTTCCTCTGCACTCGCTATCTTGTCCACTTTTAGAAGTGTGTCAACGTTGAGTGCTCCGAATCCTACTACGTCAAATCTTGTCATTGGAATATCTCGCTGAAGGGTATTTTATATTGGCCTAATTTGCCCTCATAGTTGCCGGCTGAGATGCGCACTACGCCGGGAATGTCTACAGTTGCTTCGACGCCTGCCTTAGTGGCTAACTTTATGGCGTCAATTGATACTGCGTCGTAGACTACTTCGGCGATGTAGCTCACGCCGTCTGGCACTTTGGATTCTTTGCCGAGTTTGGCTTTGAGAGAGGGGCAGTAGCTGTGGTTTGTTGTTGGGCCGATCTCTGGGAAGTGAGTTTCTGGTTTTGAGCCGGCTGAGCAGATGTCGAAGGTTGTGACGACGCCGTCGATGTGGTGGATTGCGTCAAGCGCTTTTGCACCTGCTTCTTTTAGTGCCTCTTTGTTGGTGCAGAATAGCCAGATGTTGCCGCCTGCGACTCCTCGGGCGTAGCCTATGTAGCGTTCGATTACGAAGTCGGGGCACATTAGCGGTACAACGATGACTTCTCTGCCGTGGCGCTGCTCGACCCATTCATAGCCGTCGCCGCAGTGACCAACCCGGGTCATCATATCCATTTTGCCCTCTGCGTTTGGCAATGCATCATAGACTGCTGTAAAGGGTTTAACTAGGATGTCTTGGCGTATGCGGTAGCTGAGTTCCTTCTCGAATTTTTCAAGGAGTTTAGCGAAGTCCTTTTTGGGGTTAAGTTCGCCCCAGAACTGCAAAATTGCGCCAACGCGTCCGTCGGGTGTTTCGTCTTCGCTTAGGTAGCGTTCAACTCCGCCCTCGGTACGGCCGATGACTACTGAGGGGGTTGCGGTTGAGTCTGAAGTTGCTTTGCAGAGTGTTTCAACGTCGTCTGCTGTTACGATAACTCGGCAGTATAAGCCGCTGAATCCTTCGATGAAGGTGTCATAATCGATTTTTGGGTTCTTAACCATACTATCCTAATCTCCCTATGTTTATTCCACGTACCTTTTTCCTGAACTCGCTACTTTCCTTGATGAGTGAACCCATATTTTTGGATGTTACTATTTGAACCTTCGGCAAGCAGTCAGGGTAAAGCGTGGTTAATTCTGCCAGTATGGCTGGGTCTACGTCTGCTTTTTTGAGTGCCTCTATGCTCCAGTTTTCGATTGCTTTGATAGCGGCTTGTTTGCCGTGCTTGCAGAAGATGTCGGCTAAAGTGGCGGTTATGAGGTTGCTCTCGGATTGCACCGCGACTTCGGCTGCCTTGATTGCGTAGCTGTTGCCGTTGAATGAAACGGATAAACCGCCTTTGTTTCGTACTAGCTGGAATGCTTCGACGTCGGTTATGCTATCGCCAACGTACATGGCATTCTCAAATTTGGCGCCAAGCTTTTTGGCGGCGTCGCGGATGGATTCAGCTTTCTGCTCCCCGCCGACCGTAACTACATCAGTCAACAGTTTCCCGACTGTCATCTTGGGGATTTCTGACCAGAAAATCTCATCTAAGCGCTGCAGTAGCGTCTGGTCGCAGTCACAAAAGTTCTCTATACTGTTTATGCCTGAGATGTCGATTGTGCGCATGTGGGCGATTTCCTGCGCCATTTCTCTAAGCGTTTCTTTCTCGTCTACCGTTATGGGGGCTTGGTCGAGGCTTAACCGAGTGCAGTAAGTATTCTGGAATGGGAAATCGGTTGCCTTGCACAGCGAGCGGATGTAGTGCTCGTAGCTTGTGCTCACAATGTATGAATCGGCGAGGCGCTGGACATGGGCAAGTGTGGTTTTGGTGTCTTTAATTAATACGATGTTTTGCTGGCTGAACTCTTCCATCTGGCGGTCGGTTACGCCGTAAGCTTTGAAGAAGGGCAGAATCAGCTTTAGTGTGGTGCCTGCAGTGTAGCCCGGTTTTTGAACAATATCGGCGAGGACGTCGTCGTATTTGCTGATATTGGCAAAAAGCCGGTCGCCGCTCGGGATGAAATGTTCGGCTAACTCGAACGCATTATCGTTTTTGCTAATTGGGCCTTCGCAGTCGGAGATGAAGAGGCGCTTCAAGCCTTCCTCAGCTGCTCCATCTTCTTGATGCTTTTTGCGATGTGATCTTTGGCTGCGACGTCGGTGCGGTTCCAGAGTGCTCCGCCGGTGATGGCTTTGGCGCCTTCTTGGCTGATGGTGCGGGCTTCCTCTATGTCTTTGCCGATTCCGAGGATACCGATAACACGGGATTTCAATGCGTAATTCTTGCCGTCTCTTAGCTCCATTGATCCGGGGTAGATGCGGATTTTATCGCCGTACTTCTTGCTGAGTGCTTCTGCTTTGGAGAGGTCAACTGGGCCGCCGACTGCTGCTCTGTCCAGCTTGCCTGCGTGGACTTTGCTGTATCCGCCATAATCAGGCGGCACTTTGTAGGTTAAAACTGTGGCTGACTTGTGCATTTCGACGCTTGTTAGGTTGCCGTCAATCATTCTTAGGCATACGTCTGCGAAGTCGTCTTTGATTACTGGGAGAAGGTTCATGATTTCCGGGTCGCCGGGTCGGCTGTTAATCTCCAAAATTTTGATGCCTTTGCCTGTATGCATAAACGCGAGGTATAGTGGGACTCCGCGCAATGCGGTGTCATCGGGGATTTTTTTGCGCCAGCCCTTGAAGACCTTCTCTGCTAATGCAAGTTCGGCTTCTCGGTCGGCTGCTGTAAGGAAGGGTAAGTAATCTTTGGCGTCTTTGTAGGAGCCCATGCCGCCGGTGTTTGGTCCGCGGTCGTCGTCGAATGCGCGTTTGTAGTCGCGAGTGTCGGGGGGCGGGATGAAGTGTTTACCGTCGCAGAACCCCATGCAGCTTGATTCTTCGCCGGGCACTTTTTCCTCGAGGATAACTGCGCCGTATTTGAAGTTGGATAAGAAGTGTTCCCAGAGTTGCTCTCGGGTGGTGAAGTGGTCGCCCCAGACGCCCACGCCTTTTCCCAGCGCGGGTTTATCGGGTTTAACTGCCACTTGGTTATCGAGCTCATCTAGCCACCTGTAAACTGCAGATTTAGCTTCAGCTTCAGACTTGTACTGGGCTGGGTCGAAAACTTTGAATCTTGGATTAGCCTCGGGTGCGATTTCCTCGAAAAGTAGGCGCTGGGCTACTTTGCTCTCTTCAATTGCATAGGCTTTTTTGGGGCAGATGACTGGTATGCCGACTTTGGCTTCGATCAAGTCTCGGATGCCCTTAATGATGGGGTTCTCGGATCCTACAAGCACGAAGTCGAGATCGGTTTTATTGGCTTCGGCGAAGCGGCAGATTTCGTTAACGTCTAAGCTTGGAATAACCGCGTGTTTTGCGGCATGTTTGGCGTTGTAGGGGTTGCATTGCTTGTCAGCGACGTAGAGTTGCACGTTGTGGTTTTTGCTTCTAAGAAGAGTGTCAGCCATAGCGACTTCTCGTGCGCCGTAAGAAACCAGTAGTACTCCCAGTTTATCCATCAAAGATTCACCGAATTATTAGCTGCTGTATTTTGCGTTATGTAGCTTAATAGCGGTTACGGCTGAATCTCTTCGTTCTCGTAGATTCTGCCTTTCTCCTCATATCCTTGCTGGAAGCGCCGCTTCATTGCGTCAGCGATTTTCTGTGCACAGGGTGTCGGGTACTTGCCGGTTATGCAGGCCAAGCAGAGTTCATCCGTTTTTTTGCCTGTAGCCTCTACTAGAGCTTCGATTGACTGGTAGCAGACACCGTCGGCACCGATGATTTTTGCGATTTCCTCTGCGTTGTGGCGTGAACCGACGAGTTGGCCGTAGCTGGACATGTCGATGCCGTAGAAGCATGGGCCGATGATACGTGGGAAAGTCACGAACACGTAAACTTTCTTCGCGCCTGCCTGACGCATCTTTTCGATGATTACTTTGGTTGTGTCTCCGCGGACGATACTGTCCTCGGTTATGATGACGCTTTTACCTGCGACTTTGGAGCCTAAAATGTTGATTTTTTTGTCGATGGTTGAGTAGCGTTCAGCGTTTAGCAGGATAAACGCGCGTTCAGTTACATAGCGGTGGCGCCTTGAGCAGCGTTCCCAGCGGAGTCCTGAAGCTTCATGCACGCCCATCGCGGAGTCGTCGCCTGTTTCGGGAACCGACATGATTATGTCGCATTCCTTAACGACGTCTTGGTACTCTTTCACTGTGTTGCGCCCGAATTGCTCACGTATTTCATAGACGTATTTGCCGTTGAAAATAGAGTCGGGACGTGCAAAATATGCGAATTCAAACGCGCAGAAAGCGTGTTTGGGGTTTTCGATTACTTGGATTCGTTTAAAGCCGTCTTTGGTTGCGATAGCGAGTTCGCCGGGGTTTAACTCGAAATCCCGTACAAAGCTGTTCATGTCCAAGCTGACGGTTTCAGAGGAAAACGCTAAAGTTTTAGTGTTGGGGTCATGTCCGGCACACAGCGGTTTAATGCCGTGCGGGTCTTTGAAGGCAAAGAATTCTCCGTTTCCGGTTATGCCTGTGACGCTGAATGCTCCGTCGAGGCTTTCCATGACTCCTTTTGCCGCGGCCACTATGTCTTTGCTCTGCTTGTAGCCAAGCAGGAACTTGTGACAAACGAGGTCTGAGTCGCAGTTGTAAATGAAATCCTTAAAGTTGTCTTCCATCTCTTTTTTGAGTGGCTGAGTGTTAACGATGTTGCCGTTGAATGATAGTGCTACGGTTACTCCGCCCATTGAGGCGGTAAAAGGCTGGGTTCCTTGAACGATGGATACGTCGTCGCATTTTCCTGATGTAGTGTAGCGGACGTTTCCGATGCCGACTGAGCCTGGGAGCCTAGCGAACCATTCGTTGATTGCGTTGCCCTTGACTTTCGGTACTAGGTCCAGGTTCTTGTATGAGAAGAATTGTCCATTATGGAATGTGAGGAAGCCATGTGATTGGTGGCCTCGGTGATTCTGAGCTCTTAGTCCCCAGTAAACATAGGGGAAAACTGGTTGATTTTCGAAGTTTATTGCTCCAAATATGCCGCAGCCCGTGTTCTGGTCCCTTCTAGCCTTGAATGCAACAGTAGTAAAAGAGGAGGTTTATCAGCTTTTAGTACAAATTTAACTATAAGTCATGGTTTTTTTAACAGCAATCAGACTTACCTGACTAAATTCGGGCGACGAGATATTTCCTTATTAGACGATAAGTGGCAACAATTCATTATTTTCTGGTTTCGAAGTTTACTATAGCTTCTGCTGCTCTCAAGCGACCCCCTCCCTTATTTAAAGCGGCAGAACTTGCACAACATTTTACTGCATTAACCACGACATAGGTCACTGAGCATTATGCAGACGCCCAAATACCACATTTACCTCGCATACGCCGAAGCAGACAAATCCGGCTTCCGATTCAACATCACACAAGAAGAGCTGCAGCGCACCTTCGCCGAACCCATCAACGAGGGCAAACAATTCTGGTTCTTGGGCAGACTCCTAAATCCCATGAAAATCGCCAAGGTCCTAATTTTTTGGTCCTATGAGGAAGCGAACATGCTTGACTTGCCCAGCAACGAAAGCATCGTCGTCGAGAAGGACAAAAAATACGTGGTTGAATCCATAGAGAGGGGCAAAGTTAAAGGCGCCTATTTGTGCACGGACAAATTCTTGGCTAAACCCCAAACTGTGGCAGCGCCTACAGGGGCAACTTTTTCTGGTAAGCGTCGTGTTCTAATCGTCTCCGGCACCGACGATGCCATGAAGCAGAAGCTGACAAAAGCGCTGGGCAAACTCCTGCTTGTGCCGGTGGTGCTGTGCGAGGAGCCGGGGCATGGTAGAAAAATTGTGGAGCGCTTCACCGCCGCATACGCCGACGTTGGCCTAGCAGTGGTGCTGCTGTCACCAGACGACTACGTCTACGCCAAAAGTGAGCAACCGACCAAACGAAAACTAAAACCCCGCCAGGACGTCGTATTTGAACTTGGCTACCTGCTCGGTAAACTGGGCAAAGAAAAGGTGCTGGTTCTCTATAGGGAGTCGGAGAAAGGCGAGTTCGAAGTTAACACTGACTTCGAGGGCGTAACCTCCGCGCCGTTCGACAGGCTTGACAGCTGGAAACTGGCGCTTCTGCGCGGGCTACTCGGCAACGGCTACCAAGTTGAGGGCGACAGAATCCTAAAATAACCCCTGACGGTTTCAGATAGCAGCGCGCGGTTGTAGTCTAGCTCGGTAGGACTCCAGCTTCCCAAGCTGGCTACCCGGGTTCAAATCCCGGCAACCGCACCAAATTATACATTAAATGCGTAGTTCTGCATTTTACTAACGCACACTTTTCAAGTGATGTCCAACCCGCAACTGATTCTTGCTCGTTATGGATGCTTTTATATTTCGTGCTGGAGCTAATTCGGTTAATAGACATTCGGGAGAGACTATGGTTGAATAAAACAGCAAAAACACTTTCAATTCTTGTAATCAGCGTCTTATGCCTGTCCATCTTCACCTCATCCGCAGCGGCGGGAACCACGGGGTTATGGATATACGGCGGAGACAAATACGACATGGCAATCGCCAACATGGCCACCATGGATGGCAGCCACGTACTAGTAGGCTGCACACAATCCTACGGTTCATTAGCCGACGACCTATGGCTTTTCAAAGTAGCAGGCGACGGCTCTACAACATGGAGCAAGCACTACGGTGGTGAAGGCAACGAATCTGGCTTTAATGTTATCACAACAGTCGACGGTGGATATGCAGTAATCGGCGCCACAACCTCATATGGTGCAGGCGAAGAAGACATCTGGCTGGTTAAAACAGACTCGGAGGGCAATATGCAGTGGAACCAAACCTACGGCGGCTTATACGACGACGAAGGCTGGATGCTAATCCAAACCAGCGACGGCGGCTACCTCATCACAGGCTTAATCTGCACTTCTGAAGGCATAGGGGACGGTTGCCTAATAAAAACAGACTCATCCGGCAATCTGGAATGGCAGAAAACCTACGGTGGAGCAGGCGACGAAGGCTTTTACGGCATAACCAAATCCTCCGAAGGCGGCTACATCCTAGCTGGATACACAAATTCAACTGGCGCTGGCAAGTGCGACGTTTGGCTAGTAAAGGTAAGTGCCTCAGGTACCGAGCAGTGGGCTAAAACCTACGGCGGCTCAGAAGACGATTACGGGTATATCGCTTTTGAAACCGAAACAGACTTCGTCGTTGACTGCACAACCTACTCTTACGGCGCAGGCGAAGCAGATGTTTGGCTGCTTAAAGTCGACGCTATGGGCGGTTTAATGTGGAACTACACCTATGGTGGACCAGAAGACGACCATGGCTGGTACGGCGCAAAAACCACCGACGGCTTCGCACTTGGCGGCTACACCTACTCTTATGGGGTAAACGGTAACGCTGCTGCTTGGCTCATAAAAGTAGACATAAACGGCATGACTATGTGGAACCAAACCTATGGGTCAGCAGCCAAAGACTTCTACGGTTGGGCGGTAACGCAGACAAGCGACGGTGGCTATGCAATTTCCGGCGAAGTATTACCAGTAGATGTCGATACATGCGACGCTTTCCTAGTCATCACCGACGAGAACGGCGATGCATTGATTCCTGAAGACACCGCCAATACCGAGCTTATCCCACTATGGGCTGTCGGCGCGATCGTTGCGGTTATAATCGTTGTTTTGCTGGTTGTTGTTCTGCTTATGCGGCGAAAACCCAAGCAGCCGCAACCAACACAATAACCACCTTTTCTTTTTATTATTTTTTTTGTTTTACAATTAGATCGCTTGCTGGGTTCATGCCGGCAAGGGTTAAATCCAGCATTCTGCATCGGGTTATACGAGGCTCCAAAAAATGAAGTGTCTAATCCCAATAGTAGCAATCGCAGTATGCTGCCTCTTTATCGGCGGCTTAATCTTAGTAATTGAACTCAACCAGCCCACAGGCGAAAACGCGAACGCTAACTCAAACGGCGACAACCCCGTTTTAGGCTCAGTGGGCTCACCCAATTCGCCCATCGTCGGTTCGCCGGCGTATTCAAGCGGCAACATACAAGTATTTCTAAAAGTCGACGGCGTCACAGGAGAATCCACCGACGCAAAACATCTCGGCTGGGTCGAAGCAACCGCCTATAACTGGACAGTTACCGTTCCACAATCCAGCAGCGGCAGACCAATCGGGTCACCATATCCCAGTAACTTCATTGTAGTAGCGGAAACCAGCAAAGCTTCCCCTGTCCTATTCCGAGATTGTGTAATGGGCAAACAATTAACCGTAACAATCGCGGTTCAATCCACCGACGGCAACGGCAAAGCAGTGGATATATGCACTTGGAGACTCGGCAATGTCATCATGAGTTCGTATAATACCAACACAGGTCTCGACGGAGGCAGCCGCGTCTACGACGTATATGGCTTTATGCCAGGCAAGGTTGAGGTGACGGTGCAACAAATCAACGCTGATGGCAGCTTAGGGTCACCGACTTCAGCAGAATGGGAATACGTTTCAAGGTAAAGCTTGAACTTCCTCTCTTCTTTTTACTTCTGTTTTTCTCCGCATTCAGGGCAGAAATGCGCTTTCTCCGTAATTCGGCTGTAGCAGTTGGGGCAGATTTTCAGGACAATTGGCTGGGGTTTTAGCGATGCCCCGCAGAAGTTGCAGAAATTCGAGCGCGCGATGACTTGTGAGCTGCATCTTGGGCACGTTATGTAGCTGTTTACGTCTGGAACAGGGATCATTATAGCCGTAGAGAGCATAAATCACATCATAGTAGTATTGGCGGTTCCTGCTCTTATTATTGTTCATGGTATCCATCAGTCACACACCGTTATTAGCACAAGACGCCCCAGTTTTTGTAGATGAAGTTTATGGGTAATAAAGTTCCCGACAGCGAAGAAAACGCCAATCGGTGCCTCTGCCCTACATGCCCAACATACAAGAAATCGCAGTTAAGTGGCACATTGTTCTGCGGTCGCGGTAAAGCACAGCAGAAACCCATCCAAACCGGATGCTTATGCCCAAACTGCCCCGTTTGGAAGCAGTACTCGCTGGACAGCATGTACTACTGCGCCATGGGCAAATCAGAGGAACTATAAACGGTTAGCTTTTCGGTTTTTTCTTGTAGAGTATAGCTGCTGCTGTTAGTGTTAGAAGTGCCGCTGTCAGTAGAATTGTAGCTGGGAACTCTGGAACCATATTTGTTGGTACGGGCGTAATCAACGGGGGCTGTTCAGTAGACGACTCAACGTAAAGGGTGTGCAGTATATCGGCCACGGCGTTAACCGCCAGATTCAAGAATTCTCCGCATCTGCTACTGAAGACTGAGTTGCTCCAGTTGTAGTTGGTATCCATCCAGACACAGCCTAAATGGTTGCTGCCGCCAAAAGTTGTGTCGTAAGCTAAAGCCGCCGTGACATTATACACTGTCGTTGTGCTTAGATTGCCGTCGTAGAAGAGATAACTGTTGAAGGTGTCAGAGTAGCTGTTGGTTCTAGTGTTGACGTAGTTTTCGTAATCGCTATGATGCTGTTCTGCACCCCAAGCTGTATTTACACCCATGTTATGCGCATAAACCGCTACGTCGGAAACGTAATGAGTCATTATTCCCGCAGTTCTGGCTGCGTTGGCATAGTCTTTACTTTTAAGGTAAGACAGTGCCTGATTGTAGGTTTCATTTGCTCTCTTGGCTGCGGCATCATCAACTAACATTCCCTCAGTTGAGTAGTAAATATGATGCTTGGTGGTGTCGCCGATGCCCTCGATGATATCATTGCCGTTGTCGGGTAGTTCTGTGCCCAAGAGGTAAACCACCAAGTTATCGAGAATGTACTGTTTCTCTGCTTGCGGCAGGTAATCCAGCGCGTGCTCAGCAATCCAGTCGTGGGTGCCATAATCCGGGTGCGCCAAATCCGCGGAGTAGCCGCCATTACTCCAGCACAAAGCAGGTGCTAAACCGCATAAAAGAGGAATACAACAAGTGAACACTAAAGCGGGCTTACTTATCTTCAACTGGTCTGATTCACACTCAAGCCTGATATACTTTCAGGACGCTTTTAATGCTTCGCAAGACAGGCGGTGAATTTAGATTAACAAATATTAAAAACACGGTTTTACTTCCTATTAATCGATGATTATCTTGAAGTACGATATCCTATACACAGACGGCAATGGGATTTCACATTTTAGAGCCGCAAACTTCTCTTTCACGGATACAAACTTTGCGCCGCCTGCCCCGCCGGTTGGGCTCTCGGAATTCATAGACACAGGAAAAATGGTTTTCTTCAGTATACCCAAGGGCTGGTTCGGTGACTGGCACCCAGCGCCCATGAAGCAGTTCTTCTGTTGCCTCAATGGCGAAATAGAGATAGTGTCAGGCGACGGTGAGAAGCGGCGTTTCCGCGAAGGGAACGTTTTCCTGCTTGAGGATACGTCTGGGCAGGGGCACACAACCCGCGTAGTTGGCGACGAGGCGTTTGTTGCTGCCGTTGTGCAACTAGCAAATCAGAAGTAGCCCCTGTCTACCTGTTTCTACTTTGATATGGGAATCTGTTTTTTAATCCCCAAGCCCTCTTCTATGTAGGGAATAGATGTGACTGTTTTTGTAGTCAGAACATACACCGTTAAACCGGACAAGCTAGCTGATCATAAGATATGGGGCAAGAAGCTGGTTGCGCTCTTAAAGAAGAAGCCTGGGCTCTTCAGCAGCGTGCAGGGCATGCGGGTGTTAAGCCACAAATACGGCGGGCAAGTTGGTGGCTTCACGGCAATGTGGAAGTTTAACAGCCTACAGGACGCTGAAGAGTGGGAAAACGGTTTCACCGTAGTCAAAGAGGAAGTGACGCTGCGCCAAGAGTTTCTCGAACTCATTGTGCCCGGTTCATATCGCCAAGAGATTTGGGAACCTGTGCGAACCATAAACCGTCGAAAACAGAAAACCAAGTAGGCGCCTCTCCAACATAATGGGATACTAATAGAAACTAATTGCAATACCTATAGAGGGGGTACCTTTTTTGTTAGTAGGGAGGGAGGTACTTTTGAGTAGGATAGGTCAACGCTTTTTCCCGTCGAAAGGTTCATTACATTAACCAGTGCACAAGCATAATTGTAGTGATCTTATGCCGTTAGCATTTATTATCGGAACCGCAGGAAGCGGAAAATCTCACTTCACAGCAGCATTCGCGGAATGGCTAAAAATGAGCAAGCAGGACGTGGCAATCGTTAACCTTGACCCCGGCGCGCTTAAGCTGCCTTACCAGCCCGACGTGGACGTTCGCAACTACGTGGACGTCGGTGACTTGATGGAGAAGTACAACTTGGGCCCCAACGGTGCCTTGATTATGGCTGCGGATTTGATCGCTGACGAAATAGAGAACTTAACACGCGACATAGAGGAAGCCCACGCTGACCTCGTACTGGTCGATACGCCGGGGCAAATGGAACTCTTCGCCTTCCGTGCCTCTGGACCCTACATCGTAAACGAGTTAACCAAGGAACCGAAAGCACTGCTCTACCTCTTCGACGCAGTATTCAGCGTGAACCCATTTAACTATGTTTCAAACATGTTCCTCTCAGCGGCAGTGTACAACCGCTTCTTCCAGCCACAGATTCACATCCTCTCAAAAACCGATTTAATCCCCAAAAAGGACGTGCATGAAATCGCGTCATGGTCAGCTAACCCGATGGCGCTCGAAGACGCCCTGCAGACGAAACTTGAAGATTCAAAACGGATATTCAGCCACAACATGATGCAAGCCATCAACAAGCTCGGCATGAAATTCCTACTGATGCCTTCATCGTCTAAAACAAACGAGGGCATGGTAAACATCAACGCAACCCTTGAGCGACTATTGAATTACGGAGAAAAATACACAACCTAAGCGTTGAGGAGCGACCAGCTGGCTGCGAAAGCGCCGCGTTTCGCCCTAAGAGGTGACTCCGCTGACGCTACTACGATGGCGTCGTTTTCCTTGGGCTGCAGCTGCTCCAGCATCTGCCTAGTGGTTTTCGGGTACTGCTTTTCCATGTCCTCTATAACTGATTCAATCCTTAAGTGCCCGTTGTGGTAAACCATAACGAAAGCTTTGTGTGCGCCGGCAATAATCGCTGCGTCACGCTGGTTAATGCCTGAGCCGACTTTTTCGCCGCAGTTCCTAACTAGAAAGGCATAGTTGTACTCGTTGGGGTTTAACTCTGACTTGCCGAAGTCTATCTCTTTGGGGAAGGCTTCCTCGAATTGCCCCCAGATGTCTCTTCCTTTCTCTGTTAACTCGCATCCTGACTTTGATATCTCTATGAGGTCAGCTTCGCGGAGGCGGCTGATGATGGTTCGTATTGCGCCGTCGCCGACGCCGAGCAACTCAGCAAGTTTGGTTCTGCCGATGGGTTTCTGTGATAGAAGCTGCAGTGCATAGAACACATGGAAAACTGTGAAGCTCGTTGAGGGACCGGGCGCTTTTTTCCCCGCTAATTGCTGGATAAACTTCTTCAACGATGCTGCCATGTGTACGTCCACCTGTGATATGTAGCATTGATTGGGTACTTATAACTTATCGAAGCTTCGGCTGCCGCCGAATTTGTAAGCTACCGCTGAAATCTCAACGAGTGCTCCTGATTTGAGTTCGCAGGCAACTGTCGCTCGGGCAGGCGGCGCTTCTGGGAAATACTTTTCGTATTCCCTGTTGAAGTCACCGAATAGAGTCATGGATGAGAGGTAAACGGTTGTTTGAACGATGTCTTTTAGGCTATAGTTGGCGGCGGATAGTATGGCTTGAATGTTCTCCATTACCTGTTTTGTCTGCTGGGTGATGTCTGCTTCTATCAGCTGGTTGATTTTGGGATTTATGGCGAGTTGCCCCGAGATATAGAGGGTGCCTGCTGCTTGGATTGCTTGACTGTAGGGTCCCACTGGTTTAGGCGTGTTTGGGCTTGTGATAACTTGCTTCATAACGCTCAACATGTTTTCTGTGCTGTTCTGCGCTTAAAACCCTTATGTAGCAGGCGAATAGCTCACCCATCCGATATTCCGTTTGGAATATTTTATTCAGAAAGCCATATAAGAAAACCGGCAGGTAAGCTATACTACTTCATCAACGGAAGAGAACACTATGAATCGAACAGGCAAATATTTGTTCACATCCGAATCCGTCGGAGAAGGTCACCCAGACAAAGTAGCAGACCAAATCTCTGACAGCGTCCTAGACGCAATCTTCAGCCAGGATCCAAAGGCACACGTTGACTGCGAAACCCTCGTCATGCAGGGCACAGTCATGATCACTGGCCAAATCACCACAAAAGCAAGCATAAACATCCCAAACATCGTCCGAGGCACCCTAAAAGACATAGGCTTCGACAACGCCAAAGACGGCTTAGACTGGGAAACATGCGGTATCCTAGTCTCACTAACTGAGCAATCCCCAGACATCGCTATGGGTGTACAGGAATCTAACGGTAAAGAGCAGGGAGCAGGCGACCAAGGAATGGTTTTCGGTTACGCCTCAAACGAAACCAAGGAACTGATGCCGCTGCCAATCTTGCTTGCTCACAGACTCGTAAAACGCTTAGCCACCGTCCGCCACGATGGTACAATGCCATACTTGCGCCCAGACTGCAAATCCCAAGTAACAGTCGAATACGAAAACGGCAAACCAAAATGCGTCAAAACAGTCGTCATCGCAGCTCAGAACAACGGCTCAGTTGAAGACTCAGTTCTCAAAAAGCAAATCATCGACCAAGTCATCAAAAAAATAATCCCCGCCAACATGCTTGCGGCAGACGTGAACTACGTCATTAACGGCACAGGCCGCTTCGTCATCGGCGGAACACTAGCAGACTCCGGCTTAACCGGTCGCAAAATCATCGTTGACACATACGGCGGTGTAGGCGCTCACGGCGGCGGATGCTTCAGCGGCAAAGACCCCTCAAAAGTGGACCGCAGCGGATGCTACATGGCACGCTACATCGCAAAGAACATTGTTGCAGCCGGCTTAGCAGATCAATGCCAAGTCCAAATCAGCTACGCCATCGGCGTCGCCAAACCAATCAGCGTACTAGTCGATACTAATGGCACTGGCAAAATCCCAGACGAGCAAATCCTCGACTTGGTCCAGAAGAACTTTGACATGACTCCATACGGTATCATCACAACACTCAACCTAAGAAGACCAATCTACAAGAAAACCGCAGCTTTCGGTCACTTCGGCCGCGACGATGTCGAGTTCCCGTGGGAACGCTGTGACAAAGCAGAGATTCTCAAGAAAGCAGCAGCTGAATACAAGAAAGCATAAGCTTTCTTTTTCTCCTTGTTAAGAAGAAGAAAAAAAGTTACGGCAAGCATATTTTTTCTTCTTACATATTTCAGAGGTATTTTTTCTACTTTTTTTAAAAATACTATGAAGGTTTTTTATGGTACTCCGTTTGAGTTTTTAGTCATAAGATTAACAGCGTACACTTCAGCTTTAGCCTTAGTTGGGAACTCAGGTGAAACCACTCTACAGTCTTTCTCTTCTTCAGGCCGTGGCCCAACAAAAACCAGAACATGAAAGCATTGGCCATACTGTTTCTGTGCTACAATAAGTGTTTGGCCAGTGGCTTCGTTGAAGTAGCCGCATTCATGTTTGAGTATCTTCCAACCTTTAATATCCTTGATTTTTCTTCCCACCTGCACCTGTAATTAGATTATGGGCAAAAAAGCCCTACCGGTTTGATACCGAATTAATTGCGGGTTATTAGTTTAATAGTTTAACGACTGTGCCTATTGCTTGGCCGGGAACTCCATGGTTGAATCTTACTCTAACCATGCCGTTTTTACCATGAAGGCTTATGACGTGTCCAAGCATCAGACTTTTTCCTGATTTCCAAGCTACTTTTTGCCCCACTAACTTGCCTGCAACAGATGAGGAAGTTATGCCTTGGAATTCTATCAAGCAAACGTTTGGTGTTTGAGATTTATTGCCTACTTGGTAATTTGTTATTCTTCCGTAAGTTTTCTGTGACAAATTGTTCACCTTAAAGTGCTTCTTACTGGGTTTGCCCGCTTTTAAATGTGCTCTAGACTTTGTTTAATTCTCAAACGCAATATTTTACGGTATACTTTAGAAAGCGAGTTTTAAAAGAAATCCTTACTTGGATTTTGAGTGCTGCTAACTACACTGCAGGCGCTATATCTGGCGCCGCGCTTGACATAGACTGCCATCGGCGCCGATTTACCTTCACAAACAAAGTAACTATAAGCGCAACCAACACAGCTCCTGCAACTACAAACGCAATAACATAAAGGGGCAGAATCCACACTGTCGCTAGATTACTTACTGAACCATTCAATTCCTCGTTGCCTAACCAGCTTGCCTGCACATCCATCGATCCTGACGTCTGAATCATCCAGTCAAAACTGAAACGCCCATCAGTGCCGGTTTGGGCTGAGCCAATTGTGAACCATTCTCCTGCGTTGCTTCGGGCTCGTAGGGTAATGTTCTCGCCTGTCTGATGCGGAAGTATCTGCCCAGTTATGGTTACATTACCGTTCTGCAGGATAAAGGGCGAAGACATAGCTAACGTTAGAGTGCTTGGGTCCAGTTCGTGCAATGAAGCGCCCACTTGACCAGGTGCCGTATTCTGCATATAAGTTGGCCCCACAACCTGCACAGAGATGTTTTGGTAACTGCTTGGGCACTCGCCGACTCGCCAGCCATTTCGCCAGGAGCCGCCTGTGCATTCTGCTATGTAGTAAGTGGCGTTCTGGTAGGTGACGCTGTAAACGCCGTTTCTTGCATCCGTAGGTTGATAGCCGACGTCCACTGCGAGTTGCATGTGCCGCTGTTGCTGATAATATAAGAGCACCACTGGGACGCCGCCAGCCTCCAAAATCGAACCTGCTATAAACGCGAATAAGTCGCAGTCGCCAACTCCCTCAAACAGTGTTTCAGCGGGGTACTTGACTGCCTCTGATTCTTCATAGGTTATCTGGTGGACGATTTGAAGTACGCCGTTTGTGAAGTCCTCGGTGTTGTTATAAATCTGCCAGAGTTTGTCAGCGACAGGCTTCATTGTGTAGGGTGTGATGAACTGTGAAAGATGCTGTGCGGTGAAGACAAAGTGGTTCTGCTGCATGTAGTACTGGTAGAGACTGTAGGGCACTATTAAGTTGAGTTGGTAGGATGTTGAGCTGCCGGGATATTCTGATACCAGAAAAGATAGTTCAGTATCCTGTGTTTCGCTCTCGGTTCTGCCAACAGGAACTAACGATAAGACGATTACCAATAGTGCAGATAGGCAGAGCGCTTTTAGGTACACAGCTTTCATATTGGAGAATACCCGCCGAATGTTTCCTCCAATTGATTTGATTCCTTAAATGGTTATTCCCAAAACTGCATCTACAGCGCTTTATCCTGTACTGATGCACCCGACTGTCTAATCAGCGTTGCAAGTTCATCTACGGCTTCAGCAAGCAACCTTTCAGGTTCAGCTACCTGCGTGGCAACCATCGTAAGATGCAGTTCCACGAGGGGTCCATTATTAGAAGTAAGCGGATGTGACTTGATATATACCCCCTCGCAGTCAGTCATCACCTTGTCAATTAGAGGTGCTAACCGTGATTCACCGATACCTTCTACAAAGAGGCTTCGCTGGCAAAAAGCGCAACCGCCAACAGCCTTCTTGATTTCCAGTGCAATGGTTTGAGTAAAAATCGCCTCCATCTCTCTGGGTACACCGGGCAACGAAAACAGGGTTGTGGAGCCGACTTCCACTCGGAGGCCTGGCGCTGTCCCAATCGGGTTGTCGACTGGCTCTGTGTTTTCAGGGAAAGTAGCCATCTTTACCCGTGGCGGCGTCATCTCCATGTCAACTGGGAGTTGGTGCTTTGTAAAATATTCAACCATTCTAGCTTTAACCATTTCGAGTGCCTCTTGGTTAATGACGAGTTTCTGGTTTAGTGCCGCCGCGATGCCTTGGAAGGTTTTATCATCGAATGTTGGGCCTAAACCGCCCGTGAGTATTAGGAATCTGGGTTTACGAGCTATGGCTTCGTTTATTGTTTGTGCGACTTCTTCAACTATATCCTGAACTACGGTTACTCGTTTTACGTTAGCTCCTAATGCGGTTGCTTGTGCCCCGAGCCAGCATGCGTTTGTATCCTGAATTTTACCGATAAGTAACTCGTTGCCTATGCAGATGATTTCTATTTCCACAGCCAAGAGGATTACCCTACAGTTGGGATGGTGAGGATTGCTTTAATACAGTTTCTATGAAAAAGGCATGATTGGATTCATGGTCAAAGCTAAGAAAATGTATAGCGCCGCTTTCTAGGCGGGGTCTACTTTTTACTGAGATACCACTTAAGGTACTCTTTTCGGCGGGCTGCTTTCGCGTCTTCGTCATCGAAGTTCTGGCGCTTGTCATGTTCGTCGTTGAGTTCCTGCCCTGTACAGTATAAACCACAGCTCTTGCAGCAATACTTCTTGGTTAAGGAGATGTAAGTCATTTCTCCGCCGCATTCAGGACAATAATTTACCATGTTTTGATGCCCTTTTTTGGTTTTATATTTATTCGCGGCTGGGCAGATATTAGTCTTCGCATTAAAAAAGTAATAAAGTTGCCCTAAAAATAGGGGGTTATACGTGGCGGTAGATTTTGTCGTTGCTGTACTGACCGGATTCCATTTCCTGTTCGATCTCTCTTAGCAGCAAGATCCGCTTGAACGTAGCTGGGTGAGTTGAGAAGAGGCTGTTTGCCTGCTGCCATGTGGATTTTGCTTCTTTTTCCATCGCCAACTCGAGTTCGCGTTCGTCCAAGACGCCGTCGTTGTCTAAGTCGTATCTGTTTTTGTTATCCATTATTGAGGCGATTTCCTGTTTAGCCATGCCTGGGTCAGAGATGTAAAATGAGCGGGCGCTGGAGTTAGTTTTTGGTGCTATGGATAGGCCGTAGGTTATTTTTGCCAGTGCACTTGAGAGTGAGCGGGGTGAGCCAGTTTCGTACGCTGAGAAGGCGTCCGCATAGTGCTCACGCAGTCTGCTTAAGCGCATGACTATGATGAATGTTAGGATGTAAATTGCGTATGAGATGACGCCGATTACCAGCAGGATGGCGCCGGAGTTGTCTTTATCTCGTCTGCCTCTTCCGCTGAATGCACCGGCATAAAGTGTAACCTGTGCAATGTAGTATGAGATTAGCGGCAAACAGGATAGAACGGTCATTACGATGTAGTCTTTGTGCTTCACGTGTCCTAGCTCGTGGGCGATGACTGCCCTGACTTCTGATTGGTTTAGCTGCCGAAGTAGCCCTTCATGGACGGCTAGCACGGCGCTACCTTGTGTTCTGCCAAACGTGAACGCGTTAGGAGTATTGCTTGGCACCGTTGCTAACCGCGGCATGGGTAAGCCCGCTTTGTCTGCAAGCTCTTTAACGGTGTTTTCAAGCCATGGGTTTTCGCCGGGTTTGAGGTAATTCAGGTGGGTGGTCCACGCTACGATGGATGGGCCGACCGCATACTGGAACAAAATGAAAAGGGCAGAAGCGCCTATAGCAATCGCTAAACCCGCAAATACGTCCAACTCTAAGAAGATGACTATTGCAAAGATGAGAAGCGAGAATATGAATGCTGATAAGAATATGGATGTGGCCATTGCGAATTTGAGTTGTGATAGATTAGCCAAGCATTAAGCCTCTCATTAGACTGTTTTCAGTAACGCCTAAAGGAATTAAGGCTTTTCCCAAAAAGGAAGAATAGAATAACGATTTAAAAAAAGGAAAAAGAAAGGATTAGATGGGGTAAGCTCCGCATTTCTTGCAGAACTGAATCTTTGTAACCTGCCAACTCTTGCACTTGGGACACTGGATAGCGCCAGGTACCTGTGGGAAGACTTCTTTGGGTACGCCGAAGACTTTGCGGAAGTGCTGGTAGTAGAGTAGCTGCTCTTGATCGGCGATTTCAACGTCGTCTTGCTCTTTGATTTTAGCTACTTTCTCCTTGAACTCTTCTAGCGTGAAGGTGTCGTTGAAGTATGTGCGCAACGTTTCGGTACCTGTGCCTGCTTCGAGTGGCGCTTTGGGTCTCCAGATGGCGTCATGGGGGATGACGTCTTCGTATGCTTTGCGGAGAATCCATTTGCCATACTTTACTCCGTTGTACATGTTAATCTTGTACTTGATAGGGATCTTCTTGGCCCATTCCTGGAATTCGGGGTCTAAGTAGGGTGCCTTGATCTCCATGCCCATTGACTTAGCCATAGGGATGGATGAGAAACCCATTTCAGCCCACATTTCCTGCTGTTTAACAGCAAACTGTTCCTCTGTAAGGTGGAATTGCCAGGGGTAACCGAAAAGCTCGTCAAGCCCGTCTCCGGTGAAGGCGGTTTTGATGCCTTTCTCTTTAAGTAGGGTTAAGCCGATGTAGACTGGAAGGCTGTTTCGGATCTCCATAGGGTCGAATTTTTTGAGTGCTTCTATGACTTTGGGGTAGAATTTGAGGAGGTCTTCTTTGCCGAACTGGTAGGTTTCCTGTTTGAGGTGGAGGAAGTCTACCATCATTTTGACGTATTGGGCGTCTTTGGGTTGGCCATGCTTGAATGCTAGGGTGATGCAGGGTATGTCGGGTTTGTATTTTACGGCTTCCCAAGCGATTATTTGGGTATCTGTTCCTGCTGAGAAGAGGAAGCCGTCGGCAAGGTTGTTCTTTACGATTTTGTGAATTAGTGTTCTTGCTTGTTGGGTAAGTTGGGCTACTTCTGTTTCGTTAATGGCCATTTCTTTCCCTCGATATTACTGTGTTTGTCAGCCTCGTCCTTTATAAAGTTAACCGTGTGCTTAGTAAAGCCATTAAATACTGGACGGATGTGCAAATTAATTATTAATAGGTGGACATGTGGTGATTTGAACGGCTGGCGTATCCATGCTGTATGCTGCCTTAGCACAAAAAAACCAACCATTGAACAGCAAAAACCAAACTTTAAAAGACATAAACCAAACATTACACAAAACAACAAAAAGGCACCCCACATGAGAGTCAGCGTACTACACATGGCAATCAGACCCAACCTAGACGACAACCTCAAAGCCGCCAAAACACAGGTCATCAAAGCAGCAAAACAAAAACCCGCCCTAATCGCCCTCCCAGAATACTTCTCCGTCCCTAACTGCATGGGCGATTTCACCGACGCAGCAGCCATCAGCAGAGAAACCTGCAACAAAACACTTGACTTCCTGCAGGATATCTCCGCAAAAATAGGAAACATCTACCTGTTGGGGGGCACGGTGCTCCAAGAAGACGGCGGCGCCTACTACAACACCAGCACACTCTGGAAGAACGGTGCCTTAATTGCTAAATACAAAAAAATCAGCCCGATAGACTGCGAATTAAAGGCTGGCGTCGCTAAAGGCTCAACTCCGCTGGTGGTTGATACGGAGATTGGCAAGCTGGGATTGATTGTTTGCGCTGACAGTTTTAACGCTGAACTGGTAAAAACGGTTGCGGGGTTAGGTGCAGAGATAATTTCGCTGCCGGTTGCGGCTATGGGTGCTCATCCGCCCGTTAAGGGTCACCCGCTGACTGAGGCGATGGCCCGTAACTATGGCGTGTTCGTGCTAAAGGTGGGTAACGTTAGCTCCAGTATGCGTGGCGGAAGAAGCGCCATCATCGCTCCCTGGGGTATTCTGGGTGAAGTTACCGATGCACCCGAAGACAGCATATTAACTGCAGAGTTAGATATGGAAAAGTTAAGGGCTTATAGGGCGAAGCTCAGTAAAACTTAGCCCAGTTATCCACAATTTTCTGCATTTTAAGGAAATTGTAGGTTTTCAGCCATTCCCTGAATGCATCGTTATGCACCGCGAACTGCGCAACCTGCTTAGCGTTCTCCGAATCGTGTACAAGCAGCAGTACAGCCATCAGGTTGTGTCTTGATATGATTGCAACCGTTTTTAGCAATGCATCGAGTTTATCGTCGGTGGGCATTTCTGCGCTGAGTTCAACCACCACGGGTTTTTTGAGTGTAGCCACAAAGTCGCGGACGATCGTATCTACCCAGTAGTTAGTGAAGTAGTTGCCGCTTGATAAGGGAACATGGAAGTAATCGACTAGCTCCGCGATTGCCGCGAAGTCTATGCCGAAGCGCTCCTTGGCAAGAACTGGGTCTGGGAACATTTCCACAGCAAAGGTGCCCTTGGTGTGGGTTTTGGCTTCTTTGAGGAATTCGGTTATTGTTTTAGCCCGCCACTCTGTCCAGTTTAAACCGCTTTTCTGGTGTAGTTCGGTGCATCTTGGGCAGGTGCAGAAGCTTTCGTCAGCGAAGTGGTAGAGGTTCAAGGTGACGCCCTCGATGTCCTCTTTTGATACGCTGTCGAGGTAATCGAATACTTTTTTTCGGTAAGCTGGATTAGTTGGGCATACAAAGTCAAAGGCGAGATTAGCTTTACGGTTTTTACGCATAGCTGGTCCATCTTTAGATTGTGAAACCATGCTGGGGTCTTCACGGATTGCTTTTGCGTCGCAGAAGACGGTTACGTCGTTCTGCATGCCCTTCGCGGCTGGGAACGCTTGTCCGTCAACCCATTTACTGAAGAAAACATGAACGTCATAGCCCGGTACAAACTCGGGTTTGTATGTAACTAAGCCAATTTGCATGCCCTAATTCAATGCTCGCAACAGATATATCTCTGGCGCTTATTTAATTGTTGATTTCATATGGACAAACAAAAGTCTAAGTCACCAATAACGATTGATCTCGCCAATTGCGGTCCCTGCACTGGGCAAATCTGTATTGGTGTTTGTCCACAGGGCGCTCTTGAAGAGGGCAAAAACCGCAAACCACAGATTGTTACAGTAGTTACCTGTACCAAATGCGGCGTATGCATGAACCTGTGCCCAAACAAAGCCATCAGTTTAAATGCCTCTGCCCCTAAAAAGTAGCAAACGGGGTCAATAAAAGTGGATCAGCAGCGTGACTTTCCCGGCGACATCAAGTTTATTGTTAAAGACAACGTTTTAGCCTTCACTTCGCCAGAAGGCTTCGATATCATTAGCTCAGCGATTTTCAACGGCGGCGCCAGACACATCAAAAACGTTCTAAACATCGGTGTACCGCCCGGCTACAGCGATGTGGCGCTGCATATGGATCCGATGGCGCTTATCACAATGTCCGCGGCTAAGCTGGACTTAAAAAAGGATTACTTGGCGATGGTTACCGCTGCTAACGTGCACAACTTTAGTTTGGTTTCAAAGAAAAACGAGGAATGCACAGTCTATATTGCAGCTACGGCAGGGTGCAGCCATGGTGAATCCAGCGGCGAAACCATAAAAGTCGAGGAAATCCTCGGCACCATAAACATCATAGTTCTAATCGACGGTGCGCCAGTTCAAAGCTGCCTAGCCGCCGCCATGATAACAGCCACAGAAGCCAAATCCGCAGCGCTCCACGACCTTGACGTACGCAGCCGCTACACAGGCGACCTCGCAACAGGCTCAATTACAGACAGCGTCACGGTGGCAACCACCGGCAAAGGCATACCTATTGTGCTAGGCGGCCCTGCATCGACTCTGGGTCAACTCGTAGGTGCTTGCACACGACAGGCAGTTACCGAGGCGCTGCTTAAGCAGGAGCCTGAATGGATTAACCGCTCAGTGCTTGATCGGCTAAGAGAACGTAAATTGCCGGTTGAAAAGTTGGCTTCTGAAGTCTCCAAAATTAAAGGTTTAGAAATCACCGCCGAGGAACTAACAGAGTTACTGAAAAAGGATCCTTCAGCGTTGGCGTCGCTACTTGCGGCGGCACGAATGGATGACGACTACAAGAAGAGTCTTCTTCCAACTGACTTTGCAAGCTGGAGCCAAATCACCGCCTGCGCAGAATGCAAGAAAATGCAGGGCTACGAAGCGGTTGAGTTGCCGCCATTCATAAAAGACGCCTTAGTCAAAATCCTCAAAGCCACCCGTTAAGGGTCAGGATACGGCTTGAACGTAATAAACCCCAAAGACCCGTCACAGAAGCAGGCAACCTCCATATGCATTGTTTCTCCTGATAAAACTGAGGCTGTCTGTTTTGAACCGCAGGAACTCGAAGAGTTAATCGCTGAGTTATCCAGCGGAAGAATCGCGCTAGATTACCTTGCCGAGCACCTAAAACTAACCTGTCATCAGCTTTACTACGTCGTCGAGCACCTGCGGAAGACTGGAAAAGTTAGCGGCGAATTAACTTACAGTACCTTCACCTCCAGCGGCACCTCAAAGCTATTACACCTCGAGAAGATAAAAGTGCAGAAACGTATGCATAGGCAGAAGATGCGGGAAAAAGGAAAGTGATAATTACGTTTTCATAAGCGCTGTTTGTTAGTTTTAGTTAATAGCGGCTATTTGCGGAGCAACTGTTGCCTTAGCAAACAATGGGTTACTTAACAATAGAAAGCATACAAGCAACGATTTAGGCTGGCTAAAAATAAATGCCCAAATTATTTAGGCGGAAAATTTTGCGTCAATCAGCCAGCAGTTAGCGATGATAACCTGATAACAGCCAGTGCGTTTGCAGCGTTAGAGTTTTCTTACGAGGTTTTCAAGAGGACTGGCGTTAAGAAAGCACAAACCGCGAGGCGTGGTATCAACTATATAAGACAAGGAACGCTGGGTGTTTTACAGAATTGATGGAGTCGTTAAAATAGACACACTCATAGCTCCTTAAAGTTGCTAAATCAGACCGTTATCAAGGGACAATCAAGAAAACGGGAACATTTTTAACACAACATCGTTTTCCCTACCAGAGAATGAGAAGACACTGGGTATTTCTTACATTCGTATTCGTGTTTGCTATCTCAGCGTTGACTATACTGATTGGTTACTCCCTTTTGCCCATCTCTCAGCAGGATATGGCTCAGCCTTGGATCTTTAAGGGCGCATATGCAACATACACTGGTCAAGTAGTCGACGTTTCTACACAAACCAATCTTTCCGCAAGAATCGAAGTCACAGACGTAAATGCCTCCCACGTGCAGGTTAGGACTTCCTCAACAATTGCGCCTTCTTCTGGGCCAGCAGTCAACGATCACTTTACTCTCTGGATAAGTAAAGCCAACGTAAGCTTCCAGCCCCCGGGAGAAGCTTTTGCACGGAGCTACAGCGCACAAATCTCGAATCGATCCTGCACTGTCTACGAGTACACTAACGAAGCCATAAACGCCACCTACTACATCGATGATGCTCTGCAGTGGCCTGTTCGGCTTGTCTATATGACAGGCTTTGAAAACCAGCTTTACACCTTAGACTTCCGACTTAATAGTACAAACATAGGGGCGCTGGACGAGGCTTTTTTTGGTTGAATAGAGCGCGCTAAGCACATCACAGCTTTCTCATTTGGAGGAAAGGCGAAAGCGTAAAAACGTGAGCATAGGCGGAAAATGACCTGAAAAAGAAAGTAGCGGTTAAGCTTTTGCTGCTCCACGCCTTCTGGCAAACACTAAAACCGCTATGGCTATCGCCGAAGCCAAGAGTACGATTGCAACTGCGGTAATTTCAGGCGTTAACTCTAAAGTAACGCCGGTGCTGTCAATTGAGGACGGTGGAGTCCATTTTGCAGGGCTAGGTGTCGGCGTTACTGTTGGTGTAGCGGTGGACTGTGGGGAAACCGGTGTCCCCAAATTTATTGGCTGATCATAAACTGGTAATGCTATGTTTATGGTTGGTGCTTCAAAGGGTGCAACTAGTGGATAGTTGTCTTTGTTTTCGGAATTAATTACATAAGGTGTGTCGCCTATGCCGTCGCCATTTAAGTCAGCGCCGGTGTAGTCGCTCCAGTAGTTGCCAACGCCGCCTTTATCCCAGATGCTGCCGCCTGTGTGGTAATCGCTGTAGAATTTGACGTTAGCAGAGTTGTTGATGAAGGCGTTGTGGTAGAAGGTGTTGTTTAAGCCACTGCCACCATTCAGGTTGCAAATGCAAACTCCACTGTTATATTCAGCGCCGTAAGTGGCATATCCTTCGTCCATGATATAGTTATCGTAGAAGAGGTTGTCTCTGCAGGTGCTGCCTATCCATATTCCCCACACGGATGGCCCCCTGATTTGGTTTCCGGATACTATGTTGTTTGAGCAGGATCGGTCGGAATTGCCTAAGCTGATTTCGCCGCTGTTTCCCTGAATGGTGTTGTAGTCGCCGTAGAAAACGTGCATTAAATCGTAGGAATTGTGAGTTATTGTGTTATAGGAGCCCCAGACTATGAGACTTCCAGAGATATTGTTGCTATAAAGGTTGCAGTAGCTGGCGTTAACTGAAATACTATGATTAGCCGCGTTAACTCTATTTTGTGAAAGAGTAATGTTAGAACCCTCTATACGCCAGTCATCGCCAGTTAGTGTGCATCTTTCGATTGCTACCTTGGAGCCGGTTAAGCTGCAGGTTTTTCCAAGCGTAATAATGTTACTTACAAGTTGTACCTCATCGCCGTTGCCTGTAATGCCGCCGGTCGAATTGATTGTTAAGCCCGAGATTCTGACGTTGTCTGAGTTGATGATAATTGCGTCGTCTGGGTAATAGTAAGTGCGGTTAAAGTATGAGCTATAGACGCTTTCAATAGTCGGATTTATGATAACAAAATTGTTTCTGACGTCTTCGCCACTTATGGTTAATGGTTTGTTTATTTCGAAGCATGAATCGTTGTAGACGCCATTTCTTACGTAGATTGTGTCGCCTGCTGAGGCGCTTGCTATTGCTTGTGTGATTGTGGGATAGTCATCGGGAACGATTATAGTTTTTGAGCCGGCGTTTACTTGGTTGACTGATGCTGCGCTTATGAGAAGTATGCAAGCTATGAATAGGACGGCTGAAGGTTTTAACATGCTTTAACCTTCTTTGGTTAAGGTCAAGGTAGAATAAAGCTCTCTGCATGGAACATTGTGTTCTTTTTTTCGAACAGCGTAGCGAACGCAGTTTTGCTTATAATGAACAATTGAAAAAATTCAGCGCGGAATGGTCATCACAAATTTTGTGCCCTTCCCTGCTTCGCCCTCTTCACATATGCTCCAGCCGTAAACTTGAACGATCTTTTTTGACAAAAACAAGCCAAAGCCTGTGCTGCCGCCCGTGCTGAAGCCCTGCCTGAAGAGTTGGTCCTTGCAGTTAATGGGTATACCCATGCCGTCATCCTCATAGATGAGCCGTAAGTCGCCAGCTGGTGTTCCCTGATGGTAAATCCAGACGTTCTGGGTTGTTTTACCATACTTGCGTGTGTTATCCATGAAGTTGAACAGCAGCTGCCTTAGCAGTGAATCAGCATGGACGATTAAGCCGTGGCAGTCATTGATTACTTTAAAAGGTAAACTCGGGAACATTTCAACTGCGCCGTCCACGGCTTTACCTACATCTAAATCGACAAGTGCCTCCATACCTACCTGTTCATAGGTTGAGGCAAGCTCGAAAATCTTCATTGAGTCATTGACTGCACGGGACATTTTATCTAAGCCGTCAACGACGTCGACCATGTCGTAGTGCCGTTTTTTGAGAATGTAGGTGTAGCTTGTTACTGAGCTGAGCTTGTTGCGTACGTCGTGGCGTGTGAGGCTGCCGACGACTTTGAGTTTTTCGTTTAACTCTTCAATTTTGTCTATGTTGGCGGAGAGATATTCGAGGGCGACGGTCATGTCTTTTTCCATGATTTTCTGCTCGGTGATGTCGGTGGCGCTGACTGCGGAGCCGAGGTAGACGCCGTTGTCACCGTAGACTGGTGAGCAGTTGACTAGGACGGGAACTAGCGAGTCGTCTTTTCTTTGCGCTAAATATTCTGCTGCAACGGCTTCTTTGCTGTTCAGCCACTTTGTTATTATCTCAGTTTCTTCTTTGGCATCTGTGCCCGATAACAAGGGTACCATGTCTTGGCCTAGCGCCTGGTTTTTTGTGTAGCCGAAGAGCTTCTCTGAAGCGCTATTCCAGAATGTGATTTTCCTGTTGGCATCTACCATTATTACGGCTTGCCCAATGCGGTCTAGTAGGTTAGCGTGAAAGCTTTCGGCGGCTTTTAGTTCCAAGACTTATCGCTCAATTATGCCCTTACCTCTGAATAAAATTGTTATGAATCGACAATCCACTTCGTTTATCGATCACACTTCGTCAGTTTGTTAGCACAGTAACATGGCGTATAAACAGGAGATAGCTTGTCCGGCTTTCAGACTAAACCGACGGTATCCTAAGTTACGTTTTAGCGCAACAGTAGGTTCTACCTACTCTTCACTGCTTTAAATAGGGGGGAGGTCACTTTGAGACGAGTAGGTCCTAAAAAGCCTCTTATATAAGGGGAGGGGGGTCTTGTGAGAGCAAAAGACTCTGATCGTTGTAATTTTTAGGACGCACAAAGCGGTTTATTGTTTGTCTGCTTCTTTGTTGGCTATGATGCCTATAATGTTTAAGTGTCCAATATGTCAAGCTGTTCTTGCTGATCCAGCTGAGTTACGTGAGCACAGGTTAGCTAAGCACAGGAATTGTGTGCATGAAGCTAAATGTGTGTGCTAAATTGGCACCGCAATATTGCTGTTATTAATTGATGTGCTGTCAGCGGATATGCTGAGTAGCTTATGGCGTGATTGCTAATATTCAGCAATCCAGTTGTCTAACTCTAAGAAACCAGTGCAACCTGCCCTTCCTGCGAAGACTTAATAAGGTTCCAGAGGTCATGTTCTCGTTAAAATCAACATAAGGTGTATTAGATTTGAAATTCGGTGTGTTTCTCTACCAACCAGAGCCTGTTGAAGGCGTCGATTACAATTTCTACCGACAGAAATCCGAATCCGGCATCGTCGGTGTAGTAAACCCAAAAATGTACACTAACATCGCATGCTTCGGCGACAATAACATGGCTGCAAAGCGCCCAGACTGGGTGTCCACAAGCAGCTTTGGCCCAGCACTCAGGACCAACAAACGCTACAACCTCCGCTGGGACGTAGTCTGCATGACTAACCCAGAAGCAAGAGAATACAACCTTAAAATCATCGCTGACAGCGCCAAAAAAACTCCAGGCATCAGCATCAGCAGCCAGCACTTCGCTGATCAAGGCTTCTGCACATGCCCAAGATGCATTGAGCAGCAACGCAAAAGCGGCTTAAGCTGGGTTGAATGGAGAGCAAAAACCGTCACTGACTTCCTCGCTGAAGTTAAAGAGGTTGTCCAGGGCAAGCCGCTCTTCGTAAACATCCTCCCAGACCCATTACTCGCCAAAGAACGCTTCGGCTACGATTTCGAAGCAATGGCACAGTACACTGACTACTTCGTTATTCCAATGTTCAGCAAAGCATACCCGTCACCATGGTACTGGGAAACCATCGCACGCGGATTCAAGAGCAAACTAAAGAAGCCAACCTTCGTAAACTTCTACGTACGCGGCCCCAACGAAACATGGGAAACAGTCGCGACAACACAGCAGATCATGACAGTCGCAACCCGCGTTGCACGCCAAGGCATCGACGGCGTCATCTTCCTAGCAGAGAAGGCTGAGTACATCCAGAAGTTCCAGAAAGAGGCAGCCGCAGACAAAGTTACACGTGAATTCCTTAAGGATCACGGCGGCGACGATGTACTAGATCTCTTTGCACGTTGGGAGAAAATCTACTCCTAAATCTTTCTTTTTTATTTTATTTTTAGGCTTTTTATTGGGTTAGCTTGGGCTATTGTAGAACATTAGCTCATAAACTGAATATGTGTATTGTATAGTAAGTACTATTACGCTCTTCCCTTCTGTTGTTTACCAGTTATACAGACCAACAGCACACAAGGAAACTAGCAATGACCAAAAAATTGCTAACCGCACTAACAATCACTCTAGTAATATTCTCTGCAGTATACTGGCCAATGTCAAGCTAAGTCGTTTTGTTGCTTTGCAGCTACCTACCTCCTTATAAAAAACGGCTTTTTAGGACCTGCCTGCCTCAGAGTGACCTCCCCCTCCCTTATATAAAACAACAATGGCTGGTTCTATCAAAGCTTTTACCTTTAAATAAGAGGGGGGTCTAGTCGGAAATCGCAGTTAAGGTGCCTATCTTAGGATTTTGAATATTACGTATCTGTCGTTTGAGTATACCAGTTGTAGGATTTTGCTGTTGATTATTTGTGTGTCGAGTTCGTTTCGGTCGTAGACTATGAAGCCGATGCTGTCTCGTTGTATGTAGCTGCGGAAGTCTCTGGGTTTAACCTCGAAGGGCGCTGTTTTGGTTGTGAATAAGCCCTGTAGAGTCTCTTTTGTTAGCGCTGGGTAGCTACTCTGGGATAGCGTCAGCGTCTGGTATGAGCGCTGCACCGTCTCGTTAGCCGCTAAAGCGTCGAAGTCGTAGACGATGCGTAACGCGTCGATCTGACGGTTAGCTAAAGAGCCGATGTTACCCCACGTCGGCAAGTCATCGAAGTACACTGCATAACCAACGCTGTTTGTTCCGTCGTAGAGTCCAAGGTAGCTGTCCTTAAGCTGAGTCCCAGTAAAATTGGCAACAGCCCAGTTGTCCTCTGAGGATTTAACTTCTGCAGGCGCATCATACGGATTCACCCAATCAAGCAGTCCCGGAATATCGGCGACTTCCAACTTGTACTGCAAATCAAAAAGCGTAGATAAGTACAGGGTGGCATCGGTGATTTCGCCATTTATGGGCGTTACCGTCCAAGCAACGTCGAATTGGTAGCTGTCGTTATGCACGGAAATCATCTTGGTTA
>JAAYYI010000005.1 GCA_012515445.1 Candidatus Bathyarchaeota archaeon
GCACAAGCAAGAGCAGACGAAACAACTGTTTTTTGATCTACTGATAAATAAGGGAGTGGAGGCACCCTGAGACAGGTAGGTCCTCAATCCACGAATGGACTTTTAACCCCACTCGATACAGTGGAAGGTTGTTTTCTAGCCTTGCGAAGTCTACTTTGCAAGCATTGCGCTGACTTTGCAAGATGCGTTAACAGGGTTTTCAAAAACGAATAAAATTGATCCAACGTCTGGTTGGGCCTAAGAAATTCAGGAAGAGAGAGATAAGTGAAGACCAACCTATTGAGGAAATCAGCGATATTTAAGAAACACGCTAAACCTCTCACTGTATGCATAATAGTAATCGTTGCTGTTTCAATGATGTCACTTCTATTAACCACACAGGGAGCAACCGCAAACCTATCTAGCGGTGTATGGATCAACCAAGCTCACTATAACACCGGTGACATGGGACCATACGATATACCCTACACCCTTGGAGCGACAAGCGCAAGCAGCATACCGAACATAGACAATTGCTACCTGCCGGCAGAAATTTTCCGTGGCTACAGCAGATGGGACGCAAACGGCGGCTACTTTGACCTGCAGAACACGCCATACCTAAGCTTTGATATCTGGGTTGACAGAGTCATACAGATCGAAGTCGGCTTGGTAGATACATCAAACGGATGGACAGGCGGATATAATACACTCATCGCCGACACATATCACAACGGACAAGCCAACACTCCACCATACAGCAGCCTATATGGCGTAACCACAATCAAATCAGCAGACGGCGCATGGATCATAATGGTAGGTCCAAGTGATAAAAGCACGACTCACTACACAATCGACATGCGAACCCTCGGATGCAACCTCGGCCGCGTTGGACAAATTATCTTTGACTTCACAGCAAACCACCAAAACGACATCCACTGGAAAATCTCAAACGTAGTAGTGTCAAGCGACACAGCAGCCTCAAACCCGGCTCCAACCGTAACTCCAATGCCAACGTTAGCTCCAACCATTACACCGTCACCAACAGCGGCACCGACAGCTACACCGAAACCTACGGTAGCGCCAACCGCAACACCTACAGCCACTCCAAATCCAACAGCAACCGTAACCCCAACACCTGAACCGACAGTTACAGCAACCCCAGCACCAACCGCAGCCCGCACAACAACACCTGAACCAACCGTAACTCCAACACAGCAGCCAACAAACACACCAACCTCAACACCCAAACCAACCACAACACCAAATGTAGCACCAACAAACCCGCCTCAAACCAGCACGAACCCAATACCGACACCAAATACGCCAATCACTCAAAGCCAGCCATCAGTCGCTCACCACCGCTTCTGGTGGTGGACCCACTTAAACTGGCCCCACTTCTGGTTCCACAGAATATTCTAAACAACCTAACCCTTTCTTTCTTAGTAAGAACAACTGAAAAGCAGAAAACGGTTACATCCATTTTGATTTGTTAAAGTAACCGAGTTTACCCGCAACAGTGTAAATCAAATATCTATCAAGCGAATAGTACTTTTTGCAGTAATGACACATCGAGAGGCTAGGCTGTTTAGACCTAAATTTTTTAACAAGCGCTTCATAGGGTGTATCTAAAAGGTTACCCAGCGTATACTCTAGTTTGAAATCCATATCACATGTTTGCACCCGCCCATCAGGCATAATAACAAACTGTGGATTGGCGGTTTTGCGGCAGAATCCAACCTTACGAGGTTTTGGCAGTATACCTCTGCATAGGTTTTCCCGTTCGTTACTGATGAACAGGTCATTCATTGTGATATACTGAATGTTAGGTATTCCCTGCATTATACGGAAAACGTTTTCTTTGTACTCGTCGGTTAAACTGAAATTTGAGTATCTGCCATCCGGTAAATGTAGCACAAACCCCTCGTACTTTAAGGCAAGCATGTCCTTAACTGTCTGGTTAGATGCGCCCTGCAGTGTTGTCGCAACATGGATTCTGTAGCCTTCCTTCAAGGCATGCTTTGCCATGTCAGTAAATGAGGGATTAACGCATGGTTCGCAAAAGCCGGAAAAATCAATCATTACCTTCTTTGGAATGTTGCTCAGCATGGTTTTGAAGCTGTTGAGGCTCATCATACGTGTGGCTTTGCCATAGTTTCTAACCAACACCTCCTGTGGGCAATATTTGTGGCAGTTAACAGGACAGCCTATTGCCAGTGTAAACTCGACATATTCGCTTGAATAAAAATTATTAGCGCGGTCGCCAGCACTCATTTGTTCGGAGCCCATAAAACCATCTCGCTGTTTGAAATCCTAAAAAGTTACCAATATTATCAACACAACGTTAACTATTAAATTTTATTAAAATTTCAAAGACCCATAGGTATTACAGCATTCAGTAAATAAAAACAAGGAAAACTGCGAGTACGAAGACGCAGAATTACTTGTGTTTCAGCATATTCTCAAGAAACGGCTTCAACTTCACGTTTTCAGTCTGAATCTTCTCTTTACCAAGCGCCCTGCGCTGGCCATCGATTTCTTTGATGACTTCAGCGTAGTGGATGCCTTCCGCTGCTGAAACATATTCAACTCTGAACCGTTCTGGGCTTAATCCAAGCTTGGTTAGCGTCGCTTTTAGTGCGTCAGTTCTATCCTTCATCTTGTAATTGCCGTTGATGTAGTGGCAGTCGTATGGCAAGTGGCATGCACCAACCAGTACTGCGCCTGCACCTAACCGCAAAGCTTCCAAGATGAATTCTCGGCTCACTCTTCCGCTACACATGACGCGGATTGCTCGTACACTTGCGGGGTAATCGCATCTGCTTGTTCCAGCTAAGTCTGCTCCAGCGTAGCTGCACCAGTTACAGAGAAACGCCAAAATCTTCTCTTCAGGCTTATCCTGCAGTGCGGCTTTTATCTGTGCCAGGATTTGGGCGTCTGTGAAGTGCATCTGGGTTATCGCGTGTGATGGGCATTCGGCGACGCATGTTCCGCAGCCATGGCAGCTAGCCGTGATGACGGTGGCGGGTTGACCTTTTTCTTGGCGGATTGCACCATATGGACATTTGGAGACGCAGATGCCGCAGCGTTTGCATTTCTCTTCGTCAACAATGCTGATGATTGGCTCAATTTTCCATTTTGGTTTGCTGATGACTGTGGCTGCGCGTGAAGCTGCACCAGATCCCTGCGAGACACTGTAGGGGATGTCTTTTAGTCCTGCGCATGCTCCGGCGAAGAATATGCCGTCAGTCGGTGCGTCGAGGGGTTTTAGTTTGGGGTGTGCTTCCATGAAGAATCCGTCGGCGTCGCGGCTGAGGTTTAGGATGCGGGCGACTTCCTCTGAGCCCTTTTTGGGTATTGAGGCTGTTGCGAGCACGACCATGTCTGCTTCGATTTCGATGGGTTGGCCGAGCAGTGAGTCTTCGCTGTGCACGGTTAGGTTGTGGGTGGCTGGGTCTTCGTCTATTCGGCTGACTCTGCCGCGGATAAAGTTGACGCTTCGCTCGCGTGCTCGGTCATAGAATTCCTCATAGCCCTTGCTGGGGCTGCGTATGTCCATGTAGAAAACGTAGACTTCGATGTTTTCTTTGTACTTCTCTTTGAGTTGCACGACGTGTTTTAGCGTGTACATGCAGCAGTAGTTGCTACAGTACGGGTAATGCTCTTTGTCGCGGCTGCCGACGCACTGGATAAACGCGATGCGGCGTGGTTTTTGCCCGTCGGACTGGCGGATGACTTTACCGCCGGTCGGACCTGCTGCAAGGATTAGGCGCTCGAACTCCATGCTTGTAACCACGTTGGGATACTTACCGTAGCCCAACAGCGGCATATCATATGGCAGATAAATGTCAAAACCTGTTGAGACGACAATTGCGCCAACATCAATTTCTACTTCTTCGGGCTGCTGGTCAAAGTCAATGGCGTCACGTGCACCGCAGACATCGATGCATTTGAAGCATTCAATACAGTAGTCCTTGTTGATGCTATAAACAAGCGGAACGGTCTGGTCGAATGGCACGCTGATGGCTTTGCGTGTGCCAAGATTTAGATCCCACTCGTTTGGGTACTCGATTGGGCAGGCGTCTTTGCATTCGCCGCACCCCGTACACTTCTCTGCAATCACGTATCGGGGGTTCTTTCTGATTTTCACCTTAAAATTGCCAACATAACCATCGCATTTAACGAGCTCACTATTAGCAAATATCGTAATGTTTGGGTGGCGTGCGCAATCCACCATTTTTGGGCCTTCGATGCAGATGCTGCAGTCAAGGGTTGGGAAGGTCTTGTCGAGCGCTGCCATGTGGCCGCCGATGCTCTGGCTATTCTCGAGCATGTAAACTTTGTAGCCCTGCTCTGCTAGGTCGAGGGCCGCATTTATGCCGGCGATTCCTCCACCGACGACTAGTGCTTTATTGGTGACTGGAACTTCGATTGTCTGCAGCGGCTGCATTAATCTGACTTTGGCGACTGCCATTCTGACGGCGTCTTTGGCGCGTTCTGTTGCCGCGGCTGGGTCGTTTTGGTGGCACCATGAGGCGAATTCGCGGATGTTTGCCATTTCATAGAGGAAGCTGTTGAGGCCTGCTTCGGCGACTGTGCGTCTGAATGTGGCTTCGTGCATTCGCGGGCTGCAGGCGGCGACTACGATGCGGTTCAGGTTCTGGGTCTGGATGGCTTTTCGGATTTCTTCCTGTCCGGGGTCAGCGCAGGTGTAGCGGTTTTCTTTAACGAATACAACGTCTGGCAGGGTCTTTGCGTATTCAGAGACTGCATGCACGTCTACTGTGCCGGCGATGTTGAGTCCGCAGTGGCAAACGAAAACGCCGACTCGTAGCTCTTGAGGTTTAGTCGATTCTTGTGCGTTCATTCTTCTTCATTTCCTCTACGATAAAGCGCTTATCAACAATTTTGCGCCTGATTTGAGCTGCCTGCGCGGTGAATTCTTTTGCCGCATAATCGGGGCTTGTTATGCGTTCAAGCGTCTTGTTCCATGCACCTGAATGCACCTGTGAATGCAGAACCTTTGTGCGTTCAAGTGTCAACGCTTGGGGTTCGGGGCAAACGTTTGCGCATGCGCCGCAGAAGCTGCAGGTTTGGTCATTTAAGTGGACTTTGCCATCGGAGCCGATTGTTAATGTGCCAGTTATTGGGCAGACGTCGGCGCAGTCGTGGCAGCCTTCGGGGCACTTCTGCTTCTTTATTTTTATTTTGCCCTCGTAAGCTTTTTTGATGGTTACTGCGCCTGGTCCGCATTTGTATTCGCATGCCCGACAGGTTGGGCAGTATTCTTTTGCTATGTCTACTGTTACTTGGACGCGTCTTTTTCCTGTGGGTGAGAGTTTGAAGACGTCCTGAACGGGTTTACCGTCGAAGCCTACCTTTGAGATTTTAATAAGCTTAAGTGGGCAGGCGGCTTCGCATGCGGTGCATTCCTTATCGCATTTGCGGGTATCCACAGTGATATCTCGAGTAAGCTGGGGATAGCTCTCTTTGGAGATTACGCTTAATTCATGACTGCCGTTAACGGTGACTTTAACTGCGCCATATGGGCAAAAAACGTCGCAGACTCCGCAGAAATTGCATTTCGCTTGATCTATGTCGATTCGGGGTTTCTTTGCCGCTTGACCCACAATTTTAGGTTGCTTATTAGCGGTTATGGCAGCTTTTGGGCAGGCAACTGTGCAGATTTGGCAGCCGACACAGCGTTGCTTATCCAGCATAAGCACATAGTGCTTAACCTGCATTTTCCATTCTAACACCAAAGCTTCTGATGAGTCCCGCTTCTCACTTTTAAATGGCATTACATGGTCACCCGATGGAGCCCCAAATTTTCATGGGATAACTCCAGCTATAAACGGAAATTGTTTTTAGCATTGATTGCTCGCACTTGCGTAATAAATATTGCTTGGAAAAACCACAAATCCGAGGGTACACTCAAAACATTTTCATTGAAGCTACTAAATGCCAACGGAACTGGAGAAGCCAACTGCGATTTTCGACTAGACCCTTCTCATTTAAAGCAGCAACAATAGGTTGAACTCCTGCTTGTAAGCAGACCAGAGGACCTACCTACCTCAGAGTGACCTCCCCCTCCCTTACTTAAAGGCTGCAAGGTGCGGTTAGCGATCTCTAGAGGCGCTTTAATGATTCGAGTTTCCATTTCTCGTAGGCGAGTCTGCGGTTAGTGGCTAAATCAACCTTCTCGGCGCAGTTGCTGCATAAACTGTAATGCCTGATGCTGTGGATTTGGAAGAAACTTGCGTCCATGCCGCATTTTGAGCAGCGAGCCATCTAAACCCAATCCCTTTGAGGAATGATGCAACCAAGAGTTTATTATTAGATTTTACGGTGAAGATTACGTGTAATGTGCATCTAAATTAGCAACACATAAATGGAGAGGAGCGATTTCACGCGGTTTTTTGTTTTAATCATGGCAGCGATAGCGTTAGACCATACCTTGTGTATTTCTACGCTGTCATCGCCCATTATTACCTTCATGGATAATACCCATAGTAAACATGATATCGATGTCGGTGCCGCCTGAAAACCGAGCGACAGGTTTAGGATTGAATACAATGCTAAGAAACGTCGGTGACGCAATAGGACCAATTCTTGCAACAACCATCATCAATCATACACAGCGCCCTACAACATACCAATCCAAGGAGTACCTCAGGTTGTCGCTCACTTCGCTAACGAAACAGCATTCAATACTATCTTTGCAGTCGGTATAGGACTAACAGCAATTGCAGTAATAATCAGGCTAGCCATTAAAAACTATGTAATCGCAAAGAAAACATCAACAGAATAATAAGATAGGGGCATTAGAACCCCTAAATTCTTTTTTTATTAATAAAACAGTTAACTTAATTATGCATCAAAGCTCGGTTGAAAACCAGTAATTTTAATCAAACAACCGCATTTGCCGCATGCAATATCTAACTCTACAAGTTCATCATTGACAACTTTGGTGTCCATGATCTCGTAGTTCTCTTCTGTTTCGTCATCAGGCGAGATCGATGTACCGCATTTTGGGCATTGGAACGCGCCGTCTTCGCTTTCAACAGTAGCCAAATTGATTGTGTGTTCACATTTCTTCTCTGGCTGTTTCTTTAGTTTTACCATCATATTCCTTACCTTCGCTTTTTAGTTTCCCTTTTGATTCTTTTTATTTATTAACGATTATGAATCGGTAGTCAGTTTATCTGTTTGTCTTTATAAAATTTAAGATCAAAAAAGTGGAAAAAGAGGTTGTCTTTTTCGTAATTACTCGCCTTCTTTCGCGAAACATTCTGGCGATATATAATCGCCGTATTTTGCTTGCGCTTTGAGTAGTTTCTGGCGTTGCATATAGAGTGCGCCGTAGAAGTCCAGTGGTGCGTCAGTGACGTTTTCTTGGTAGAAGCGGGAGACACGCTCGATTTTGCCAAGGTTTTCTGGTACGCGTATGGTGAACTGTTTTATGTAGTCTTCTTTAGAGTAGTCGCGCTTTAGTACTGCTTTGAAGAGTTTCTTGAGGTCTTCATATTTTGGTATGTAGCCAGTTGGGGTCTCAATTGCACCTGCTTCACCGTGGACACGCAGTTCCATCCACTTAACCCAGATGTGCTTGTCTTGTGGTGTGTTTAGATATTTGTTTGTGTTCAGGTCACGTAGGAAGTAGTTTACGCCGAACACGAGAGGTTGCTTTTTGAGTTTGCGACCGAATTCAAGGTTGTTGTTGACGTTTTTACCCATGGGAATGCTGATGAAATCCTGTAGGCTCATCATGTTGATTTCTGGAACACCCTCTTTACCGATAGTTGCAAAGGTGGTTTCAGTCTCTAAAGATGCACCATAAGCGATGATGCCGTGTTCCCAGTTGAAGCTCTGCTGGACTGGAACGTAAGCTTTTGCGTCGCGGCCACCATACATGATGCCGCCGAGTTCAACACCTGCAGGATTGTTGAGTTCGGGGTCGCAGTTATCGAGTGCCTTGAGTGCTACTGCGTAGCGGGCGTTTTTGTGTGCCGCTGGGATTTCTGCGCCGTTTTCATCTTTCTTGCCCTCGTACCAGACACCGCTATGGTTTATGCCTTCTTTAGGAAGTTCTTCACCCATTCCAAGCCAGTACGGCTTGCCGTCCTTGACTAGGATGTTTGAGAATATGATTTCTCCGGGGCTAGTGAGGACTTTCCAGATGAGTGCGTCGTCTTTGGCTTTAACATCTTGGATGATGCCGAAGATACCTGATTCCACGTTTACTGCGCGGGCGGTTGAGTTTATGTCACGTATGTATGCGATGTCGTCGCCGAGGATAGTTTCGCCGGGTAGCATAGCGGTTGAGGTTTTTCCGCATGCACTTGGGAATGCGCCTGCAAAGTAGGTTTTGCGTTTACCGTCAGGGCCGAAGACACCCATGAGCAGCATGTGTTCTGCTAGCCAACCTTCACTGCTGGCTTTGCGGATAGCTAAGCGGAAAGCTAGTTTCTTGAAACCGACGCTGTTACCTGCATATTGAGTGTTAACGCTGTAAATGGTGTTGTCCATGTGGTCGATGTAGATACGTTTCTTTGGGTAATCGACGCTGACCATGTCGCCGTTAAGATTACCGGCTGAGTGGATAACGCGTAGGAAGTCGCTTCTTGGACCTGCCTTCACGAACTGGTCATATCCTGCGCGGTAGAGTAGGTCTTCTGAGTGGGAGACGTACCATGAGTCAGTGCATTGTACACCAAGTATAGAGAAAACCGAGTTAGCGGGGCCAAGCACGATGAATCGGACAATCATGGTTTTACCCGCCATGATGCCATGCATTAAACCGCGAACTTCAGCTAAACCTTCCTGCCTATCCATCTGGTTGAGGGCTTTGCTGAAAGCGACACCTTTAGGTATCAGATATTTAGTGTTAGCGCGGTCTCTGCCCTGATCTTGTTCACCGTCAAAGTGAACAGTGTGACCCTCCATGGTTAAGACTGCTTTTTCCTCACCTGTAGAGATCGCCATTTTGCGGACATATGCAATGTCTTCGGCTGAGTCGCTGCAAATGAAGATTTTCTCGGGGTGGCAGAGGTCGCTTTCTTTAGCAATAAACTCGTGCACGTTGGGGTTATCTATCGCCGCTAATTTTTTGAAGTCTGAGGGGCTTAGTTTTTGTTGTAATGCTTCAAGGTATGGATTCATCTTTTGTCACCGTAAATTTAGAGTTCCTGTACGTTTCCAGGTACACGCGGGAAAGGCTGGCATTCGCCGATGTGACTTACACCGGTTATGTATCCGACTATGCGTTCCATGCCGATGCCTGCACCGGCTGTCGGCTTTAACCTGCCATCTTTAGCCATCTTGAGGATGATGGAATAGTTCTCTTTGCGTACCTGCTCGCGCTCCATCTTTTCATAGATTTTACTGTACTCGTATTCGCGTCTGGCACCTGAGAGTACCTCGCCGTATTGGGGCATGAACAAGTCATAGTTGTCCCATCTGCCGGTTGCGAAGTCTTCAAAGTCATAGAATTCACGCGGAATGTTTGTTATCCAGACTGGCTCCGTAATTTCTTTAATCATTGCGGCTTCCCAGTCTGCACCGTACTTAGCTTCGAGATCAGCGCGGTCCAGAATCTTAAATGGAGCTTTAGGAACTTTGAGATCGCTACGACCCAGTATAGCTAATTCGGCTTTACGATCTGCCTTCAAACCCTTGATGAGGGTGCAGATGGCTTCTTCGACTAATGCAAATACATCTTTAGAGGTCGCGTGTTGGATTTCAAAGTCCAGCTGCGTGAACTCGTAGATGTGTTTGCCTGTTTTAGCACGTTCAGATTTCTCGATTCGGATGTTGGGTGATACTATGAAGAGTTTTTCATATACGGTTGAGCAGCCGACGAGTTTATGCACTATCATGCTTGCTGTGGTGCGGACTGGTTTGCCGTAGATGTCTACTTCGATGCGTTTCTCGATAGATGCACCTGGGTCGGGCCAGAGTGGGTCTGTGCTTTGGCTTAGTGCGACTGGAAGTAACCATTCAAAACCTTTATTGACGTAGGTGTTGGTGAGGCTTTGGAGTGTGTAAGTCATGATTTTGCCGATGGCGGCTTTACGTTCGATTTCTTGAGCCGTTAGCTGGTCTAGCGGCTTTGGAAGGGGAATACACTCTTGTTGGGTCAAATCTATTCACTACAGATTATTTGGCTGTAGATGGCTCAAAGTAGATAATAAATTTTTTATAACAAAAAGTGGATAAATTACAATAACTACAAGTTTTTAAGACAGATCAGTGTAATATTTACATATGAGCGTTAAACTAGACGAAAAAGACCTCGCTATACTAACACTCATTCAGGAAAACAGTAAACTAACAGCCAACCAGATAGCGAAGAAAATCAGCGCGCCAATCACAACCGTTTTCGCCAAAATCAAACGCATGGAAGAACTCGGCATTATAAAACAGTACCGCGCCGTCCTGTCGCCTGAGAAGCTAAATTTAGCCACCGCCGCATTTATCCTCGCCTCTGTCTCTTACCACACAAACGATGGCAAACCGATCACTCAGCGGGATGTAGCAACAGAAATCGCCCAGTTTCCCGAGGTACAGGAAGTGCACATAATCACCGGCGACTGGGATCTGCTGGTAAAGTTGCGTGCGGAGAACGTGGAGGCAATCGGTAAATTCGTTGTGGATAAGCTGCGTAATATTCAGGGTTTAGATAAAACTTTAACCTGTATGGTGTTTGAGACAGTTAAGGAGTCTACGAGTTTACCTCAGCCGCTGAAGCGAACCCACGATTTCTCTAAATCATCGCTTTAGATAGCGCTCGAATAGTACAGCAGCGGCAGTGCAAGTAGCACCGTATCCTTGCCTTTGGTTGTCAGTGTATATTCTACTCTGAGAGGAGGACCCTCGGTTACGGTGCGGTTGATGTAGCCGTGTGTCTGCAGCATCTTTAGCTTATCAGAAAGCGTACGCGAGTTGACGCCCAACGTTTTTTTAACTTCACTGAAGCCTATGGCTTTCTTAAGCATGACTGTGTAGAGTATTTCTAGGCTCCACTTCTGGAAAATCAAGTTGAAGACGGTCTCTAAGCTTTCCAGTTCGGCGGTTAAGTCCGCAGGGGTGATGTTCTGCTTCTCGATTATGGCAGCGAAGGTTTCCTCTATTCCGCGGAGGACCTGTGCCATGCGGGATTCAACTATTTTTCTGACTTCTGCGCTTAAGGTTAACTGTGTGGCGCTCATTTGGCTTACACTCGGTGTGGTTTTGCTCACTTCATAATTTATAAGCGTTTACTTACACAACAAAGTGTAATAAGTAAAGTTAATTCGGGAGAGAATGAACCCAATGGAAAAATATGACGCTATAGTAGTAGGCGCAGGCACAGCAGGTTGCCTTGCAGCAAAAACCATGGCACAGAAAGGGCTAAAAGTCTGCCTAGTAGAGAAGAAGCCGAAGGCAGAAATCGGAGAAAAAATCTGCGGCGACGCTCTAGGCGAACACCACCTCACATTCTTGGGACTTGAGAAACCCACCGGCGGCGAACTAGAAGCTAAAATCGACGGCATGAAAATCTACTCGCCCGACGAGAAAACTGTTTTCACTGTCGCAGACAAAGACTTCAAAGGCTACATCCTAAACCGTCACCTCTTCGGCCAGTGGCTACTAAAGAAAGCAACTGACAGCGGTGCACAGCTTTTGGACTCTACAAACCTCCGCAGCCCCATCATCGAGAAGGGCGCAGTAGCAGGCATCACAGCCAAAGACATGAAAACCGGCAAAGTATTAGAGTTACGTAGTAAAGTCGTGGTTGACGCAACAGGCTACTTCGGCATGGTCCGCAAACAGCTCCCCGAAGAGCTTGGCATAGACCGCGAAATCGAGAACACAGACGTCGAAGCCTGCTACCGAGAAATCCGCGAACTAAAGGTACAGAACGAAAACACCCGCTATTGCGAAATCTACCTCAACCAAAAAGCATCCCCAGGCGGATACATCTGGATTTTTCCCAAAGCAGGCACAAAAGTTAACGTCGGCATCGGCACCATCATGCGCAAAACCGGCTACCCTAACCCAAAAGAGCAACTCTACGCCACCGCATACAAGAAGCCAATGTTCGAAGGCTCCACAGTTGTTAGCGGCGGCGCATGGTTTGATCCCGTCCGCAGACCACTCGACAACATGGTCGGCAACGGAGTCATCATCATCGGCGACGCAGCATCATTGGTTAACCCGATTCACGGCGGCGGCATCGGCCCCTCAATGCTCAGCGGCCACTTTGCAGGTCTAGAAATCGTTGATGCACTCAGCAAAGGCGCAGCCACCAAAGAGTCACTGTGGGGTTACAACAAGAAGTACATCGACACCTATGGCAAAAAACAGGGCGCACTGGACATCTTCAAAATATTCCTGCTTACCTGCAGCGATGAAGACCTAAACTACGGCATGAACCAGAAACTCATGACCGAAGACGACGTGCTCAAGGCAGGCATGGGTGACGAGTTCCACCTAAACATCACCGAAACCGCTAAACGCGTCTTCCGTGGCATCCGAAAAGTCGGCTTCCTCAAACAGTTGAACACAACCGTCTCTATGATGAAAGATGTTAAGACGCATTACAACAGCTATCCCTCGACCCCTGTGGGCTTTGAGGCGTGGCAAGCTGAAACCATCCGGTTGATTGCTGAAGGCCACAAGAAACTAGGCGCATAAACGCCTCAAACCTTCTCTTCTTTTCGTTTTATAAAAACTTATAATCCCGTAGCTACTGCTTAGATAACGGTGAAAATATTTGGTTTATTGCTCTAACTGCGGTGCCCAAATCGCTGAGGATACATATTTCTGCCCTAAATGCGGCACCAAAACTGAAGCTGGAAAAACAGCAAAAGTAGCTTACCCCCCAGACAGATTACAAGACACCTTCTATCAGATGGGTGTAGAACTGGAAAAGGCGTTTACGACGGCAGCTAAAGAGACGCATGCAGCACTAAAGAGGGCTAACGAGAATTTCCAGCAGAGAAGCGCTTCAGGTCAGACACAGCAAGCAACTCAGGAAGCAACCGTTGTATGTCCTAACTGTGGAGCTAAAAACGTGTCAGGAGCAATCTTCTGCCACAACTGCGGCAAACGCATAACACCTGAATCTGGAACCGCATAAAGCAGGTCTAACTGAATAGGTACTTTAGGGGCACTCTTTTCAGGAACCCCCAGCCCGGAAGGGTTAGGAGTGCAAACAAGAATTTTTTTACTTTTCCATGAGGTGGCCACATGGCTGCTCTGCCGGGTTTCAGGGTGCAGACACTTTTTCTGACGCGTTGCATGTCGATTTGATTGTATACTAAGCGTATTCGTCGTTCTGCTTCCGCAGTGTCTTTGGGGGCTAAGCGGCTTCTTGCATTAAGTAGATAGCAGCAATCCTTGAATGCGGCGAAATGCTGGCTATCGATATTCCTTTGATTGAAAGAATACTTTTCTAAGAATGAGGCGACTCTGTAGGTTGCGTATGGTCGATCGCAAAGTTGTAGGCTGAGCTTGCCAGTCAATGATTTGCCGCTGAATCTGTGAAAATAGACGCCTTCGCTGAAAGCGACTGTTCTGCAGTCAAAGAATAGAACTCTGGTTGAGTACTCATCGCTATAGGCACCGAATTCTTCTAGCCGTATTCTCCGAAGCAAATCGCCTCTCCAAAGCGCGAAGCCGTGAATTCCCCAATCGAGACTCTCCGTTACGGCCTGCCGATTGCTTAACATTATGCCTCTGTTGCCTTTTATGCCAGAGAGATATACCGGCAGGTTCTGTCCAGTCTCACTAACCGTCTGCAAGTCAGGTATTACTGCATCAGCCCCTGTTTCTTTGGCCTTAATGTACATTTTTTTCAAGGTATCAAATCGGAGGTAGTCGTCTGCATCAAGGTTGAATACGTAGTCACCTTTTGACCGAGCGATACCATAATTTTTTGTCACCGCCGGAATCCTCGAATATGATGTGCGGTAGACTTTTATCCGAGGGTCTTTCGCTGAGTATTCTTCCAGTATTTGGAGACTGCTATCAGTGGAGGCCGCATCGACGCAAATTAACTCGAAGTTAGCCATATTCTGTTTTATTACTGAATCTAAACTCTGTCGTAAGTAAGGCGCCTTATTGTAGACTGCCATAACCACTGATACCTTCGGAAAATGCTGTTCAGCTGCGATCAGGTAAACCCTCAAAGAAGGGGGAGTAAACAACATCAAAAACCATTGTTTGTAATTACGCTTCAATAACGGATCTCCGCTTAACCTGCCAAAGCAGCAAGCGTTTCACCACAGTATTTTATTACCTTCCATGTATTCTGATAACGTGGGAACTTCGGTATGGACAATAACAAGACATTAATCGCTTATGAAACCAAGCAGGGCGCATCAGAAGAAACCGCACGCAGAATAGCTGAGGTGCTACGAGCCAAATTCGAACTAGAAGTTGACTTAGTTGACCTTAACACTCAGAAGGTGCAGGATTTCGCGCAATACCGCAATGTAGTGGTAGGCGGCGGCGTAAGAATGGGCAGAGTCTACAGTAAAGTCACCGAGTTCCTAAAAGAAAACGATTTCGCAGCTAAGCGTGTAGCGTTTTTTGCTTCTTCAGCTTGGGGCGGAACTCCCGGCGAGTACTATGACAGTGCAAAGAAGCGTTTTGTCGAAAACACCCTCGCAAAGTATCCTCACATCCCAGTTGTAAGCAAGGAAGCTTTCGGCGGAAAAATCGTCTACTTCAAAAAGAGAATGGTGGATAACCTCGACTTATCTAGAGCCGAAGCTTGGGCGATGGAGCTAGGTAAATTATTCACCTAGCAACCACTTTAGATAGTAACTGACGTAGGAGCTGTCGTTATGGTTGATAAGGTCTTGATCGCTTACACAACAAAAAGTGGAGCTACAAAAAAGACCGCGGAAAAGATAGCAGAAGTTCTTAGGGATAAATTCAACTATTGGGTTGACCTTGCCAATCTGGGAGAGCAATCTGTACCTTACGTCGGAGAATACAGCGGCGTAATTGTGGGTACAGGCGTACAGAAAGGAAGAATTTACCCTGAAACCGAGTTCTTCTTAGCTAAAGACTTCGGCAGGCGCCCACTCGCCTACTTCACATGCTCAGGCTTCACATACCCTAAAACCTATGAGGAAACCTTAATAGCTTACACAACTAAAGTTTTAGCAGCTTACCCAAATTTTAAACCAGTCGCCACTGAAGCGTTTGGGGGATACATTAAAATCTTAGGCGTCCCAGTAGCACGCAAGATGGATATGGCCAAAGTTGCTGTTTGGGCGGATATTGTTGGCACCAAATTCGGCGAGTAAATCTAAAGCTAACAAGGCGGGCGCGTTGCTTTGCCCAAACTGCTTCATTGAGTATGTTGAGGTTACTTTTGACTGCGAAATCGATGGCGTCGTGCTGCATGATGTTAAGGCGCTTAAGTGCCCAAGATGCCAAGAGGAAGTGTTTTCGCCCGAACAGCAGCAAGAGATCCAGAAAAGAGCATGTATATGATGCGTAATTGCGACTGCTTTGTGTGCTAAAATGTAGTTTTAAATTCGGTGCTAGGCATTGAACCGTTTGAGGTTCAGGTGAATGCGTAGGAAGCTGCTCTTTGTGTCGGTTGTAGTGGTCGCATTTGTCTTAATGGCTGCATCTCCAGTATTGTGGAGCTACATGAGCATATACCAGATTCCACAGCAATACGAGTTACATATCGCACGAAACATCGACAGCCAAGAAGAGGAAACAGCACTATCAAGAGCAGAAAACCTCAACTTTTCAGTTATCTCTTCTTCTGAGCGTTTTTACGGCTCAACCGACTCTGAAGATTATCTTCACCCAAGCACATACCTATCGTATACCTACGCCAACTTTATCGACAGAGAAGTACTGGATTATTATCGGGCTAGATATGATGCCCTGCAGGGAAGAGGGTCGCCTCGTCGGATAGGATACTCCTATGAAGCTAACGTCACAGCATATTCTGATTTGCGAATCTATAACAGCCCTGCGCCTGAAGGGGTAGGTTGGCATAACACAACTATGGTTATCGTTAAGTCTACACCTGATGGGTCGACAACATCTACCTCGAACGCGGTGGTTTTCTATGTTAAAAACGAAACAGGGTACCAACGGATTGAGTGGAACTACGACTTCAACTTCGCCGACTGCTACATGGTTGAGATGAACCTAAAGTACTCAGAAACCTATGCACCTCTTGCGGCTTTCTGCTCAGAGGTCCGTCAAATCGTAGTTCTAGACAAAGCCAACGTGCCTGTCTTGGTCGGTTTAGGCATATTTGGAACTATCTCTTGACGCAGTATTCTCTCGTCTGGAAGAAGAAAAGTAGGGGCCAGCGTACCCATTATCATCTAAATTAAAAATTATTTGATGGCCGCCTCGATAGCACCGCTGCCTCAGCATCATACATGTACTCGCCGAACCGTGTTGTATAATAGAGACGCAGGTACTCGGCGGCGAAGCGGGGATGAAAAGGCAGATCAGAGGGCAACAGTCGCGCCTTAACTTTAAGCTTCTCGTTGATCGCGGCTTCCGCCAGCGGATAATTCAGCAGGAACTCTTTACGCTCCGAATAAAACGCCAACGTCTTTACCGCCTCATCGAGGTAGCCGAGGTACTTGGGCAAAGCCGCCATAACCTCGTTAATCGTATACTTTGACGGGTCAGAAAGCATCAATGTAGCCACTTCCAGCTGCTGGCGCAGGTAGCTGTTTTTCTCCCAGAGGTAATCCTTGGTTGGCAGCAACCCATCAATCGCTGCTTCGTCACTGACTAAGCCATTGTAGAGTGTTGTGAGGATGTCGTTTGACATTGCTATGAAGGCGTCTAAATCCTCTTTCAAGCCCACCACATCCTGCAGTATAAGCTGGCTCGGGTCTTTCTCTAGGCGCTTCTGTGCGGTGACGCTCATGCCGTCCGCGTTCTTGGCGTAACCGAGAACTCTATGCGTGCCTTCGCCGAAAACCGAAGGCAACACTTCAGGCTGATTGCCCAAGCGCACGATGGGTTTTATGGAGCGCTGTAGATACGCCATCGTCTCCTGAATCTGGCTGCCGTAATGCCGTGTCCAGTTGTTTAATGCATTGTAGAGCGCTTCCACAGCTATCCACGGCGCCTCTTTTTTAGCGACTTTCTCAGCGGCGAATTGAACCGCGTAGCTCTTTGGGGGCAACGCAGGGTCATAAAGCGGCTGAATAATTCCGTAGACCGGCTCCGCAACCGCCGAGATTTCCCGTGTGAGTTCGCGGCCTGCCTCGATGATTTGGCGTATTGCTTCTACGCGTTGCTCAAGCGGCATATCCTTAGTGTATTCAGCTTTCACGGAGGTTTTGATGTCTAAGCCTGCGGCTTTAAGTTTCCCAGCCCAGTTAGCGAATTCGCAGCTGCTGAAAACCTGATACTCATAGAGGATTGTGCCTAACTCGGCTTCTATGGCTTCGCGGTCTTTCGCTAACTTGTCGAGTTCATCGTATTTGTCGTCGAGTTCCCGCTGGTCAAGTAGATGCAGCGAAGCTCGCTTATGGATGTCTCCGATGGATTCGAGCAGAACCGAGGTTTTTCCCTCAGGCGAGGACACAACTACGGGGATGCTTTCTTTAACCATCTGGATTTGACTGCTAAACCCCGTGACTTCGTCAAGCAGTGCTTTTGCTTTATCAACTACCTCTTGGCTGGTGGCTTGGCGTTTAGGCGCGTAGTCCATAAACATTACAGGAAAAGTCAAAAGCAGCGTCCCGAGAATGCCCATAACCATGCCTATGGCGCCGACCTCAGCTGAGTAAGCAAGAGGCAACTGAAGCGCATCAAGCAGCACAAAGAACAGGGCCGCCGCAACCACAGCTTGGAAACATGGGAAGTACCTGTCGCCGCTTCCTATGAAACCGCCCTTAATTAGCATTGAAGAGAAGAATAGAAGCAACGCAGCTAAACCAGCGACGATAACCATAAACATAATGATGCCTGGCACTGAATCAACGTACTGTGTGAGTGCGGCTTGGATGGTTACTCCGTTCCAGTTTGGCACCCAAGTGGTTTGGCCGGCGATGTCGTAGATGAAGTTTGATGCGTCGTAGAGACGGAACTGTGTCAGCGACGATGTCATGTCGGCGGAGATTTGGTTTAGGGGCACAAACAGCGGCGGCGCAGACCCGGAAAGCGTCCACCAGTCTGACTGGATGTCAGAGAGAGGTAGCACTGTGTACTGGTAGTACTGATAGATCTGAAGAGGCACCGAGAGCAGCACATAGTAGATGGCGGTTAAGCCAACGTATTTTTTAAAGTATACTGCTGAAGCGAAAATCAGCGGGATAGCCAAGAAATAAAGCGGAGCAAAGAATAGCGCCACGAAGGCGAATATACCGAAGTCGATGGCTAATGCAGCCTTGTAGCGGTTAAACATCAGCGGTACAGCGATAAACAGCGCCATCCACACCGCTATGAAGGCGACGCGTGCAGGTGTCTCTCCTAGGAATGAGATGAAGTAGAGGTGAGAGAGCTGATAGAGTAAGCCTAAACCGATTATTACGCCGCCGATCGGCATGCCCAGCCGTGGTTTTTGGTAAGTTATGAATGCGACGAGCACGGCAAGAAAGATTGGTAGGGGCTGAGGGAAAAGCGGCAGATAAGACATCGCTAGCGCCATCGCAGCCAGCGTCACGGCGAAAGTGAAGAGTTTGAGCATTGACGTTTCGGCTTGGCGCTCGCGTTCCTCGTTTTCTCTGCTCTTCTGCTGCCTAGTTTTAGCCCAATTGCTTACTTTAGAAACTTTCAGGGAAGGCTTCTTCAAGCAATTTACCTAAAACCTTATTCAGGTGAAGTGCTCATAAAGTTTTAGGTTATCAGGGATGAAGGAACGCAAAAGCGATTTTAACATCCTAGAAAGTATTGAACGACACATAGGAGACTTAAAACCGCTTGTTCCGAAACAGGCGATTGTCTGCGTGGGCGAGTACCCTATTAAGACATTGCTCAAGGAGCCCTCAGCGGTCAGAGATGGATTGCTGCCTATTTTTGTTGAGAAATCAAGCGACGACATCTACAAGTGGCTTCCTCAGGGTTATAATCCGCATTTGGTAGTGGATTTTGAGGACAGCGGAGTCGATACACACTTCTACTATGATGTTCTGCCCGTGTTGATCCGTGACCGCTCGGTTGTTGACGGCTTAAGGAAGCGTTCAGGCGAGGAACTAAGAGGTGCAGTCATCTTCAGCTCAGTTTGGGATGGAGTAGGCAGCGCCGCAGTGCCGAGCTTAACTGAGAAATTCACTAAAGAAGGCATCGATTCGCTCTCTATAGCTATTTTACCGTCTAAAATCCAGCCCCCCGACGCCCACTTAAACGCATACGCCATGATGCAGCTGGCCCTAAAGACAGATGGCTCAACTGTGCTGCTGCTAAACAGAGACCTGCTTGAAGCCTACGAGGGCGTAGACCGCAAGGGCGAACAGCTAAAAGGCAATAGCGTCGTCAACTACCTGCTAGAGTTGTTCCTATCAAAGGAGCTACTAGTGCAGGAAATCAGCGAACTCTCACGCACATTCAACATTAGACATTTCGGTGCGTTGGCGGTGACTGCGGCAAGCTACAAAGTGTACGGTTCAATCCAAAACATGCTTGACACAGCCCTGCTTAAACCGCTTACAAACTTTAACATCACAAGCGCATCGCTGCTCTATGTGCTACTGCGCATGCCAGCCGCTTTAAAGGATACTGTTCCAAGGGCAAAAATTGACTTAGCAATAACAAACTGGTTCAAAAATAAGACTAGCCCGCAGTCAATTCACATTTCCGAGCCAATCTACACTCAAGACCTGACTGACCGCATCGACGCGGTCCTTTTGGTAGGCGGATTTGACACAGCAGAGATGTTTGGGGAAATAGAGGAGAAGATTTCATCTCTCAAAACTAATGCTCTTGAGAAGGGTTTGATTACGCAGGATTGGCAGTTACCCTATAAAGTTGAGGAGGAGCCGCCTAAGCCAGTAGTTGAGCAACCCAGATCCCCAGAGCAGTCGATTGCAGAGCCGCCAGCGCCAGAACCATTTCCACCTCCCCCGCCAGCAGAATTGCCGGTACCAGCAATTGAGGAAACCTCTGCCATTCAAGAAGTACCCACTATGGCGCCGGCCGAAGCCGTAGTTGATAGCTTCGAACAACCACTTGAAGCAGCAGCCGCTACACCTCAATCGATCCCAACTGTTGCAGAAGAAACCGTAAGGGATAAACCTGAGAAGCCCAAACAAAGCCGCCGAACGAAAAAGGCAGAACCAACAGAAGAGAGCAAGCCGAAAAGAGCCCGCAGAACAAAAAAGCCGCAGACAGAGCAAAAAGATGAATAATACAAAAATGGAAGCAGAACAAAAAGAAAGGTTCTGCTAATTTACTGTTTCTTATCCTTGTTGTTTCCATTGCCGTTTGTAGCTGTCGGCAGGTAACCGTTTTCCTGGTTGATTTGCCGTATGATGTTTGTTGCGTGTACGCCATGTTCCAGAAGGAATGAGCGTGAGAGGTAGCGTTCGAAGTCATTGGATTTGCTGTAGAGTAGCTGCATTTCGTCGAAGGCCTCCATGTCTTCTGGTTTGCCGCGTCCGCCGACTACTAGCACACGGGTTATCCATGCATCGCGTGATTCAACGACGCGCACGGTGATTGTTCGGCTGACTTCGCTTGTGACATAGCCTGCAAGCGCCGTGTAGACTTCCTGAGCCATATCCTCTGTCCACATCTTAGGCGGCGTTGTCACTGTAACCCAAATATAGTCAGTTTTGTAGGTGGGTTTGTAGCCCATAACTGTGGGGGTTTTGAAGCTGCGAACAATACTCTTCATATAATCTTTGAAGTGATCTAAGTCAAAGATGTCCTTCATTATAACGTCGCGTGTTAAACCGTCTTCTTGCTCTGTTAGGATTTTGAAAACAATTTTCAGCTGCTCTTTCTCTGTTAGGTCTGCTTGGCGTTCAAAGTAGCGTTTAGGTGAGGCTATCTGCGCCATCTTGGCTTTGTATTCGCTGTTGCAGTCGACGATCTTGTTTAGGCGTTTACGGTACTCGGAGACTAACTCGAAGCGTTTGGCGAGTTTCTCGTAGAGTTTGATGGTTGCATCTACCTTGTCGAGGTTTTCGATGGCGATTGCTTCTTCCTCAGCGATTCTGCGCAGATCGCGATCTAGGCCCAGCAGTTGTTCGCGTGCGTATCTCTTGGAGCTGAAGAATTTGCGGATTTGGCGCTCCATTTTGGTCTTGTCGAATTCTTTGCGCTTCTTAGTCTCAATTACCCGCATAACCTCATTGTCGTAGTTACCACGCTTCTGCATGCGTTTAGAGAGAATTTCATTAATGTAAGTCAGGTGCTCGTCGATCATTTTTGCTTCGTCAGAGGGAGTTCGCAGCATCAACTGGATAATCAAGTAGATTATGCCTAGCTCGTCTTGTATGTCGCGTAGTTCCTGAAGCTCAGCTTGGCATTCTGGCAGGACCTCGTAGTAGCGGACTAGTGCATCTGTTATGTAGCGTGTTTGGTCATAGAAGTTAAGCAGGTTAAGCGTTTGCTCGGCGAGTTCAGAGATGTTCACCATGTCTTCGAGGACTTTCTTCTGGCGAAGCGTGAATATCTGCGAGCTTGGGATCAGCTGGTTGAGGCGTTCAAGGATGTCTGCTTTGCGTTCCCTGAATTCAAGATGCGACTTAGTCAGGGTTGTCAGCAGTATCTCAAGATTGTCAAGCTTACGTGAATCATCTTTCTTTAATGTGAGGTTGATGATTGATTCTTCGATTGGCCCAATCTTGCCCATCAATTTTATGGTTGAGAGGAACTTCATTATGTCGTCAAGCCAGTTCTGTACCTGTAACTCAACGCCCTTCACGTGAAGTGCAACATCATCTTCGAGTCGGGGGTTGCTGTTGATAATTGTTTTCAGTTTATCTTCGAATTGTTCCTCATTGTAAGTTCCAGTTTTAATCAGGTAATTCTTGAAGAGTTCGCGTACTACGTCACTGTCGGTTTTGATGATGTTGTTGACTTCTGAGAGGATTTGCAGCTTTTCTTTTCTAGACTCCTGTGTCATCTGCATGCCTTCGAAGCTCAGCTTGAATGCAGACAAATAATCCTCCACGGGGTACATGACCTTGATCATGCCCAGTGTGTGCGCCGAGTTGTTGGTTAAGCCGACTTCGGTACCGATGCCGCCTAGAAGGTCAGCTAAGTCGAAGTCCATCAGCACATACAGCAGGTCAACAACCATGTCATCCATTTCTTTTCTCGCGGAGACGATGTTGCCGACTTTGGAGAAGGCAGGAAGCAGCGGCAGATAGACAAGCGCGTTAAGTGGGTTGCGGTATATTTCGCCGTACACTTTGGTGACGTGCTCATTGTAGTCCTTGTTAAGCAGCAGCGACAGCTCGTTCATTGCTACGAATGCACTACAACCCTTCGCGGGAGGGTCATCTCCGCCACATGGAGTGATAACAAAAGCGATTAGCGGAACACCGGAACCCAGCACCTTCCTAAGGTGACGGGCGAAGTCGAAGAATATGCCGCTTCCAGTACCGCCACCCATACCGTAAACCATCACGATTGTGGGGGTAACGATTGAGGATAACGCTTGCTCTTTAAAGGAGTTGATGCAGTTACGTATGATGCCAAGCTGATAGTAATTGAGTGCATAGATTGCTTTGGCAAGTGCTCTTCTGCGTCCCGCGCCGCCCGCCATAGGAGGCACAGCCATCGTGGACTGCAGCCATGGAGTGTAATTCTCAAGTTTTGAGCCTTCGCCGATGATGTATTCGCCATATTTCTGGTTGATGAAGTCAAACATCGCTTCAGCGGTGGGGAACTTTACGGATTCAGCGATGAGACGCCAGCGTTCGCGGGGTACGCCGGCTTTGATGAGGGATTTGGCGATCTGCTCATGAGTTTCTTGGAGACTGCGGATTTCGGGGTCCGCAATATCGATGGCAAGCAATGACAGTCGAGTCAAGTCATTTTCTATTAGTTCTCGGGTTTTCTTATTCGTCAGGAAGGATTCAACGATGTTTGTGCCCGCTGAACCCAACCCAACCAGTTGAACGCTATTCTGGTAGATACGCGTATTCTATCACATCCCAACAAGGCGCTTTAGGCGATCCTTAACTGAATCCAAATTAGCTGACATAGCGCGGTCGATTTTTGCAGCCCTCAATGTTAAGCCTTCCAGATCCTTGACTTGGTCTTCCACAACGAGCTGGAAGTAGCTGACTTTGCTACGGGTTCTAAGGAACAATACCAGAAAGATCACGGCTATCGCAGCGGTAACACCCACGATGGGGTAGAAAGCCGTCTGCATAAATGAACCTGCTGGAGCGCTGGAACCGTCTAAGCCCTGAAGCAGCGCTATTGCGTTTTCAGTGTCTCCGCCAAGCGCGACTGCCTGTGATATATCAAGAACATTTTGGTACATGTCGGTGTATCCTGAAGCAACACCATCAGCGATTAGCCTATCCAACTCTTCCTGTTTATCGTTTAGTAAACTCTGAAAGTTACCCATACCCGCGCTGGTCGCGGTTATCTTTATGGTGTCAAGCGCTGAACCAGATGGCCCCGCAAGGGTGACGGCGGTTATGGTTTTCGCGGCGCTTGTAGTGGAGGGAACAACTCCGTTTAGGGTGATTTCGAATGTGCCTTCAACCCAGTCGAAGCTGGTTTGGGCAGAATTTGGCTTGAACGAGGACCCTAAATCGTATCCTGTATCGCTGTACTCCCAGTAGGTACCAGATGACGGCTTAGATAACCCAGAGCGAAGTGTCAAGGAGCCTTCTCCTGAGGCGATGACGTTAACGGTGAAAGTTATTGCAACACTTGCTCCAGGTAGCACTGGCGATAAGGTTTGGGTTTTGTTAGTGGAGGCGTCATAACGTACCAATTCCGCCTGAGTGGTTGAGTCAATAATTGTGTAGTCAGTTATCCACTGGTTATCGCTGCCACTACTAGACGCAGCTGAAGAAAATGGAATTGATATCAAACATAAGCTGGTTAATATTAGAATGAAACTAGTCGCTAAAACCTTTTTTGTCATTTGAACCCTCCAAAAACCGTTATTGCCAGATGCATATAACACTTGCGTTATTCCGCATGAATAAGCCATTCCTGCATGGTTAAATGATGCTTTATGGCTCATCAGATTGAGTATTTTACACTCTAGAAGTTTGTTAATTGAGCTTCGCAAACCCCGCAGGGCACTTCACAAGATAGCGCACTATGCTTTTCAAAAACCAATAAAATTGATCCAACCCATAGGGGGTACATAAATCTGGAAGAGAGAGATAAATTGGAAAATTCACCGCATGATAGAACAGTGAATACGCTACTTCTGAAGAGAACAGCCAGAAAAGCAGTCGCCTTATGCCTAAGTGCATTATTCGTCGTAAGCATGATGTCAGTACTTGCGGCACCTGCAGCATCAGCCGCTACAACGTCGGCGCTTCACACCTCTGGTAGCTACATTTTAGATTCAAACGGCAACACAGTCTACCTAAGAGGTATGGGACTCGCCGGTTTCGCGCCCGACCTAGTACTCTGGGGCAGCGGCGGAAGCGATAACTGGGGTGTGCAGTGGAACTACAACCCCACGGCAGTGATGGATCAAACGTTCGATGCCATGAAGAACCAGTGGCACATAAACATGATCCGCGTCTTCATATACCCAAGCTGGTGGTACCGCGACAACATCGTCCCAGCGCAGGAAAGCTCGAGCTACGGCGGCTCAACAGCGCCGATTAGTATCAAAGCATACCTAAAGACGCTGTGCCAGGAAGCTGACAAATACGGAATATACGTTGATATCGTACCGTACATGATGACACCTTCGTCGAGTTCCTTTGATAAAGATAAGTACGCTACAAGCGGCTTCGGCTGGCAGGGAATGCCAATGTGCGGGTGGGATGAACCTGCAACACGGTTCCTCAGTGACGCAGGCTACGCTGGCAACGAGGTGGGCTTCTGGAGCTGGTTCTGGAGTGACATGGCAATTACCCTTAAGGATTGCCCGAACGCGATTTTTGAGGCATGGAATGAGCCGAACGTCGGCAGCGATGTGGACATGATACCATCAGGCTACATGACTTACCTTAAAACGATGTATAGTGCGATCCGCGGAACAGGCTCAAACCACATAATCATGATGCAGTGGCATATGGGCTGGTTCCCCAACGGATATGGCAACAACCTGTCATGGTGCAAACAAATAAGCGACGCCATACCCGGCGCAACCAATTTGGTGTACACAACCCACTTCTACTACTACGCCCCAAGCGACCTATCCTCATACTGGTCAAAGGACTACTCTACACTTAAAGCTCAGATACAGACGGGCATTAACAGCATGGACGTAACGGCTCCGTTGGTAGTCAACGAGGAGGGCTCATGTCTTAACGTCTCGCCCAACAAGCAGAACGACTATGCATGGTGGCAGAACGTGCTTCGGGCGCAGCGTGAACTCAACTTGGGTGCAGTCCCGTACTACTGGCTAAGCGACTCCGGCTTAGGCCCAGTGTACACTGGCGAATCAATGCTGAGCAGTGGCTACCAGCCTAACACTATGGGACAGACCTTTATCAGCGCATACCAGCCGCCCTTGCCCAACCCTACTTTGACGCCATCGCCTACTGCTACGCCTCAACCTACAGCGACCCCTACTCCAGCACCGACCACTAACCCGACACCTACAGCGACACCCACACCCACTGCTTCTCCGCAGCCGACATCTACAGCAACGAATCAACCGACCACCAACCCCACTTACCCGCCGGCGCCTACTGCGAAACCCACAACGCAGCCTGAAGCGACAATGAAGCCAAACATTAACCCGCAGCCGCTACCCAAATGGAGCATCCAAAGCTACTGGTTCCAATGGTTCACTTGGTGGCGCTTCAGCGGATTATTCGTCTGGTTGCGCTAGAAAATTTCCCCTCTTTTTTGTTTAGCCTTGCTGTTTTTAGTAAAGCATAAAATCGTCAAGTGCTACGGTTGTAGTACAGTGACTAGCCTTGGATATTATTAACGTACGTTTACCCGACAAGGTACTTCGCGATGTCGATCATCTTGCGGAGAAGCACAGTTTAACCCGCTCAGAAGTCATGCGACAAGCCCTAACCATCTATTTACACATAACCGAAAACGTCGGCACATTACTGAGGCCAATTGTCTTTCAAGTTAAACCGGCCCAGATCAGCTACGCAAGACACGGCGACGTATCCATACTTAAAATGCCCACAGGCCACGCAATCGTCACTGGCTCAACGTCTAGTGGCGCCGTCGGGCCAAAAGAGCTTGATAAAGTAAAAGTAGACGGTAAAGTACTGGGCAAATTTTTAGCCAGAGTCGCATTAATGGATGTCACCGCCACTGGCGCTTTCCCCCTGCTCTTATCAGTCACGCTTGGCGTTGAAAGTGAACCGACCGGCAACGATATAATAGAGGGCATAAAACGGGAAGCCCGAAGCATCGGCTTAGACCCTAATCAGGTAATTATGGAGAACACTGAGGATAATTTTCAGACAGTGCAGACTGGTGCGGGTTTAACGGTGGTTGGTTTAGCTAACGAGGACGAGTTGCGGCTGGGTAAAACTATGCCAGGAGACCTCATTGTTGCTATCGGTAGGCCGAAGGTGGGTGAAGAGGTGATTCCCGCTGAGGCAAGAGGTGAAATCGCTGATCTGCGAAACGTTGTTCAGCTTAACCAGCGTAAATATGTGCATGACATCTCTGCGGTCGGCAGTTTCGGAATCGCCAGTGAAGCTAAAATGATGGCTTATGGCGTCGGCAGGCAACTAAAACTCTTGGAGGCGCCGGGTTTGGATTTGCAGAAGACTGCGGGTCCAGCAACGGTTGTCTTGGCCACAGTTGACCATGAACGGATAGATGAGCTGCGGGAGATTATACCTAAGCCGATAAACGTTGTAGGTGAGATCCTCTAAAAGCAGGTCAGTTTTTATTTTTAAAATTAGAAGAAGAGGAGTCGGCGTTGCTACTTCATCTTTAACTTTTAGCAAAAGTTTGCTTTTTTGTTTTGCAGTTGGAAATTATTGCTGTTTGGTTGTGGCGACTCCACAAGTTTGGTTGGTGAAAACAGACGATTTTCAGTTGGCTGTTAACGGAAGCTTGTTTGCAGCATGTGGCCGTTGCGGTCGATTTCTCCGCGGCGAATGCGTGTTGTTGATATGGGGTTGTGGTTCTCGGCGGGAACCATGCATACCGTCACTATTCCAAGCGGCTTATGCCCTGTGCTCAATCTTTTTTGGTTGATGGATACTGCAACCTGCTCTGTCTCTTCGCTGACTATGATTGCCTCGAGTCCTCTGCCTTTAATTGTTAGACCGAAAGAATCTTCCAGCGGCACGATTTCTGCTCTGTCCAGCCAGCCTTGCTGCGCGAGGTAAGCTTCCAAGTCGTATTGGCGGTCCCGGTAGGACGCTGTCTTGTGCTGTTTATTGAGTTTAGCGACAAAACTATCCGAGGTCAACCCGATAACGACTTTCTCCCCTACTTCAAAGGCTCTGCCTAGTAAGGCTTTATGGCCACTGTGAAGCTGGTCGAAAGTTCCGCCCACTGCAACTTTTCGGTATTCCTTCATTTTATCAGCCTAGCGCCTTGAAAATCGACTCTACTGACTAATACTTGTCCTTTAGGTAAGGTTTGCTTAAAAGCTTCTGTTACCGACAAAGCGTTCTCCTCATGCACTACCGCGTGGACAGCTTCACCTATCATATTCTGTGCTGCACCTACCGCGCCAGCATTCTTTGCGGCCTTAACGAGTGCGCGTATTCTGTCGTTAGTAAAGCCGGCTCTTTCTGCAAATTCCAAGCATCGATCCAAAAAGTTCTCTAAACTAGGATCAGCCAAGATAGCCTCGAGAGCAATTCTGCCATACCCATTGATTTCCTTCTTCTTTTCAGGTGAAGATAAAACAGATTTCTTAGGAATAAGTGACGGATAATAACCGATTACCACAACGTAATCTGGTGATATGGGTATCCGATCGATTTGGCAAATGCCCGGTGCACCAGCCTTAGTCACCAAAATCAGGCCACCGCCAAAATTTAGGGAGCTTACGGTTCCTAAGCCAGTGAGGCACTGGATTTCTGCGACATGCGCCACTTGCCCAACTTGGTTATAGGTTAAGGGTAAAGAAAGAGCCTGTTTGAGCGCCAAACCAGTGGTTAATGCTCCCCCGGCGCTTGTACCAAAGCCCATGCCGATTGGAACCTCAATTATGTGATCAACCGTAATAGAATATTTCTTGTCGGTATGACCTAGCAGCGTTTCGACGACTTGTTGTGTGGTTTTTGCCAGCACAGGTTGATTGTTAATTGTTACGTTGAGGCTGCTCTCTTTGGCTTCTGTAGCGGTTACTGTAGTGTAGGTTCCTTTTGTTAAGCCGAATCCGCCGCCGATGGCTCCAACCTTTGTCAGGTCGGTGAGGGGTTGCCCGTTTTCGGTGTCATAGATTTCGAAGAAGCTTGAGATGGCTCCGGGTGCGAATGCTTTAGCGGTCTTTTTCACTATGGGTCACTTGTGGTGGGCGTTGTTTTTGTTTGGTGTCTTAATGTTGGAAACGCTCTATTAATGGCTTCTAGGATTGGGGGACCGAGAACCAACAGAAAAAGTATCTCAGTGGCGAAGGTCCATGTGAATAAACCCAAAATGCCAGCTGTGGTAAGCGCAGGGAGCGAGGTTACAGTTGGCGCAAATAGGATTGCGTATACTGGAACCATTATGCCGATTATTAGACTCCCAATTAGAAGCCCGATAACTGAACCTAGTTCATAGCTGACGTATTTCTTTCCCCGCCAGACCACAATGAGATATACAATGTAGCAACCGAGAATAACCCCGATTGCAAGTACGCTTGCATAAAGGTAAGCAATAGCTGTACAGATAACAGTAAGAATAGTAAAAACAATAGTTGATTTCTTGATGTCTACCTTCTTATTTGCTATGTACCCGATTAGCCAGAAACCCACAAAGTTGGAGGTTATACCAGCCATAAGGCTAAGTAGCGGGCTGCCTCCTAAAGCAACATCGCTTACAAATATTCCAACTGCTGCTCCAAGACCACCAACCCAAGGGCCGAAAACTGTGGCAAAAACCGCTGGGACGATAACTTGTGGCCAGAAACGAACCCCACCAAAATAGATCGGGGCAACGGATGATAACAAAATCCCTAAAACTACATACAGAGCTGCGTTTACAGCAAAAGCTGCAACGTGAATTGTTTTCATGGCATTACCTTTGAACTTTAGATTAAGTTTTGAGACAGCCTTCTGCAAATAAGTATTACGTATATAACGTTTAAACAAGTTTAAACTTTTTAATCACGTTTTAACTTGATTCTGCCGCCTTTTTTATTTAAGAATGCTTTATACTTAGAAGTATTAACGCAGGACTGCAATTATGAAAATCGGGTATCCATGCATCAACAACTCGATCGGATGCACAAGCTCACAGACGTTCCGCCTCAAATCCTACTCAGAAGACCGATTGAAAGAAAAAATAGACGCAAACTTGGTTTGCCTCCAAAAAACCTTAGAGTACAATATGGCGCATAGATTGTTATTCTTTCGAATTGCTTCAGGGATCATCCCCTTTGCGTCACACCCAGTGAATACCTTTGACTGGCAGGAGCATTACAGAGGCAAATTAGAGACAATAGGCGAGTACATTAGTAAGAATAAGTTCAGAATTTCCGTTCACCCCGACCAGTTCACTCTAATCAATTCACTAGGCGACGACATATTTGAGAGAAGTAAACGTGAGCTTCAATATCATGCGGATTTACTAGATTGCTTAAATCTGGATCTATCAGCTAAGATTCAGATTCATGTTGGCGGCGCCTACGGTGATAAGGTAAAAAGCATGGCAAACTTCATCAGTCGATATGTCACTCTGGATAATGCAATCAAGCGTCGGCTCGTTATAGAAAATGATGAACGACTCTACACCGCCGGCGACTGTCTATCGATATCGAGACAAACGGGCATACCAGTGCTCTTCGACGTTTTTCATCATAGAATCAACCATCAGCTAGAATCATCTCTCGACTACTTTGCGCTGGCACACCAAACTTGGAACGAAGAAAGAGATGGCGTTATGATGGTTGATTACAGTTCACAGAAGCTAATTGGCAAAAAGGGACAGCACGCCGAATCGATTGACGAGGAAGACTTCCGAAGCTTTCTGCTTGGTACACAAGAATTTGATTTTGATATAATGCTTGAGATTAAGGATAAAGAAGTAAGCGCTTTGAAAGCGCTTGAAATATTAAATGACGCCCGAAGCAGATAGGCTACTTTTGGTGGCGTTTTATTCGGTCTTGTCTTTGTTCCTTCTTTCGCCAGTCTTTTTTGCGCTGTGTCTGTAGTGAGAAACGCTCCTGACGGGGAACATCCAACTTGCGGAAGCGAGAAACGTTGCCGTAGAAGGTTTCTGGACTAATTTTACCTTCATCTAGATCCATTATGTTCTGGTTTAATTCGTTTTTCGCTTGGCTGTCACGTGCCTTGTCAAAAGCTTCTTCATAGACAAGGTATGCAGCGTGGAACTGAAAATTATCGGGTTTATCGATTGAGAGTTTTTGGATTTGGGTTGGGTTGTTCTCGTTTGGTTGTTCTGTCATGTTTAATCCGCTTTTATTGTAGGCAATGATGGTTTTTCAGCTTATTATAGGTGACCCTATTTTTGCCGCGGCAGATGGACAGCGAATGAGGTTTAGCGCTTGGCAATCGACATTTTTCCAGCTAATTGTGGAGTTTTTTGTCCTTTAACAGTAGATCAAAAAACTGGCTGCTTCTGCAACTGAACCTGAAGAAAACGCCTCAACCAGCAAGCAGACTGCTTGTACTGTCGCCACAACCAACCTGCAACAAAAATCAACTACTGAACCAAAAACGGCGGTTCCTGCAAAAACTTATAGAAGATGAA
>JAAYYI010000034.1 GCA_012515445.1 Candidatus Bathyarchaeota archaeon
TAGAGTTGAGCTCAAAGATCAGATAAGCGGTTTTGAATGGTCAATTCTTGTAGAGTTAAAGAGCGACCAGGAAAAAATAAGGCACATAGTGTATAAAAACGGGTAAAAATTCAGGTATATAAAGCACCCAAAGTTGAGACCTACCCGTCTCAGAGTGACCTCCCCCTCCTACCTAACGAAAAAAGCAGCCCTCAAGAACCCCCTCTATAGTTCCTGCAATGAACTGCTAATAGAGTAGATAGGTGAACAGCTATAGAAAGCACCAAAGTTCAGAATTTAGAATTCCTTGCCGGATATTTTCACTGTTTAGCTAATTCTTTAGCCCACGCCCGTATCTCATCTAAATTTCTTAAGTCGTAGCTTCCGTTTTCCGTGGGCTTGTAGCCTGCGGCTTCCAGTTGGGGTTTCATTGAACCGAATGTCTTCTTGAAGAGCCATGACATTTTGTTAAAATCGTAGCAGGCGCCAAAATAGCCGAGTGCGACGGGTTTAAGTTTGTATTGCGCCGCTTTTTCCTCAAGGTACTTCTGCCTTCCAGTCTCCATCTCTTTGGTTTTCTGTTCGCCTTCAGAAAGTGGAGCTGCTGATCCGCAGCACACAAACAGCGCCAGCTTCTTTGTCACGAGTTCTTTTTGGTGTTTCTTAAGGAAATCTTCGGGTTCCCCTGTCCATTTTCCTATCTGGATGCCGCTGCCGACAAGGACAAGGTCAAATCCGCTTATGTCTTTGATTTTCTCTTCTTTTGCGTTTACAACTTTAACTTCTAAGCCCTCTTTTCGGAGGGTTTCTGCGATGACTTCTGAGGTGTTTGCTGTTGCACCTGTGCGTGATCCGTAAACAATCAATGCCTTGGACAATTGTTTTTCCTCATTTTAAGTTAAACTTGCTTTTTAGTTATATTTATTGATTAATTAGCTAATAAACTAGTGCTGGAATATCAAATTTGTTTCTTGTTTGCTTTTAATCTGTATTCTATAATTATATCCCTTATATGCGTACTTGGCAGTCTACTGAGGGAAGCAAATGATCAACGCTACAGATGGATGGCGGAAAAATTAATGTCAAGAGCAAAGTAGGTGAGGCAACAACCTTCACCATATCAGTGCCCTTAACGGCGAATGCTAAAAACCGCTGTTCAGCCGCAATGACATAAACCTCTTAAGAAAGTAGCGTGCCTAATCATATTCGTGGTGCCTTTTGGGCGTAAACTTCAAAGACCTTATCCCTAAAACGCAGGTTAAACTCGAGGACTTAGCTGGCAAAACCATCGCTATAGATGCATACAACACAATCTACCAGTTCCTCAGCATCATACGCCAACCCGACGGCACCCCGCTTAAAAACAGCCAAGACCAAATCACAAGCCACCTATCTGGCCTATTCTACCGCACAATAAACCTAGTCGAGTTGGGGCTGAAGCCAGTGTTTGTCTTCGATGGCAAATCCCCCGAACTTAAAGCTAAAGAGGTCGAACGGCGGCAACAGGTCAAGATGCAGGCCACCGTGCAGTATGCTAAAGCGCAGGCAAGCGGCGACACAGAAGGCATGCGCAAGTACGCGCAGATCGCCACAACAATGAAGTCCTACATGGTTCCCGAGAGCAAAAAACTCCTTGACCTTATGGGTTTGCCGTGGATTCAGGCGCCCAGTGAAGGCGAAGCACAAGCAGCTTACATGAACAAAAAGGGCTCTGCGGATTACTGCGCAAGCCAAGACTACGACAGCCTTATGTTTGGCGCGCCAAAGCTGCTGCGGAATGTCACTATTTCTGGTAGGCGCAGACGCGGAAAAGCCTTCATCGAAGTAGTCCCCGAAGTAATCGAGCTGCGAAAAGCGCTCAGCGACTGCGGGTTAACCTATGAACAGCTGATCGACGTGGGTATCCTGATTGGCACAGACTTTAACCCTGACGGCATAGAAGGCGTTGGACCCAAAACAGCGCTAAAACTCATCCGCCAGCACGGCACACTCGAGAACGCGTTACCATTCATCAAGAACGCTTCTTTCCCCTGTGAACCCAAGCTGATAAGAGAAGAGTTCCTGCATCCCAAAGTCACTGACGACTACAAACTCGAATGGAGGGAACCAAACGAGCAGGGCATAATCGACTTCATGTGCACCCAGAAAGAGTTCGGTGAAGAACGCGTCAAGAAATCCCTTGAACGCATGACCGCGGGGTCAAAGAAGCAGAAGGGCAAGGTTTCACTGGAGAAATGGTTCGGTTAAAAAGGGAAAAGTAGGGGTTACTTTACTGTAACCGACTTCGCCAGGTTGCGTGGCATGTCAGGGTTTAAGCTCCTCTCAAGCGCAACAAAATACGCTAAAAGCTGCAGCGGCACAATGTACGCGATCGGGGAGAGTATGCTTGGAATGCCTTTGGGCACTTCGATGTAGTCGTCTGCGAGGCTCTTGATGTCTACGTCGCCTTCCTCTACAACCGCGATTATGTGGGCTCCACGGGCTTTCATCTCCATGATGTTGCCGATGATGGTTTTATGCGTCTCGTCTCTTGGGCAAATGAACACGACGGGGAAACCGTTTTCGATTAGGCTGATGGGTCCATGTTTGCTTTCGCCCGCCGGAAACGCTATGCTGGGTATGTAGGCGATCTCCATCAGTTTGAGTCTCGCCTCATAAGCAGTAGCCGTACTGATGCCTCTGCCCAAGAAAAAGAATACCTTAGCATTCGCGTACTTCTTAGCGATCTGCTTAACCTTCTCCTCTTGAGTCTTAACGATAGTTTCAACTTTATCCGGCAACTTCTGCAGGCTCTCTTCTAAGCAGTCGATTTCGTCCTGCGAGATTTTGCCACGCTTCTTAGAGAGCTTAAGCGCCAGCTGCGCAAGTACAGAAAGCTGTGAGGTGAAGGTTTTAGTTGCTGCGACGCCGATTTCTGGGCCTGCCTGTGTGCCGATGTAGACGCGGCTGATTCTGGTCATGGTGGAGCCGATGACGTTGGTTAAGCTAAGCACAGTTGCGGCTCGTTGCTGGGCGCAGGTTACGGCTGCGATGGTGTCGGCTGTTTCGCCTGACTGGCTTACGGCGAGCATGGTGGTGTCGATGCTTACTGATTTGCCGCATTGCTCAACAAATTCTGAGCCGTAGACAGGGAAGGTTGGCAGAAAAGAGAGTTTACTAAACATGTAAGATGCTGCGAGACAGGCGTGGTAGCTTGTTCCGCAGGCGACGAAGAACACTTCGTTAGCGCGGTCGAGGAATGTTGAGAGCAAATCCAAGTAGTGGTCCTGGATACGCAGGGTGTTACGTAGAACTTCGGGTTGCTCATGTATTTCTTTTATCATGAAATGCGGGTAACCCTGTTTCACAGCCATCTCCGCAGTCCACTCGACGGTGATTGGTTCACGGGTTACAGCGGTGCCGTCGCTGATTTTCTTGATTCTGTAGCCGCTTGCATCCAAAATAACGAGTTCGCCGTTGTTAATCATGACTGCTTTATTGGTGACGTCGAGGAATGCGGGGATGTCTGAGGCGCAGAATACGCCTTTGTGGTTGACGCCGAGGACAAGTGGGCTTTCGTTTCTAGCGCAGATAATCTTGTCTGGCTCCCGAGTGGAGATAATCGCGAAAGCGTAGCTGCCCTCTACACGTTTAAGGCTCTCCAGCACCGCCTGCTCAAGGCTTAGCTGGGGGTTGCGTTTCATGTTTTCCTCGATTAAGTGCGGCATCACTTCGGTGTCTGTTTTGGATACGAATTCGTGGCCCAGATTCTGCAATTCACTTTTGAGCTCTAGGAAGTTTTCGATGATGCCGTTGTGGACGACGACGATTTCGCCTGTGCAGTCGGTGTGTGGGTGGCTGTTAACTTTTAGGGGTGCACCGTGTGTGGCCCAGCGGGTGTGGCCGATGCCGATACTGCCGGGCATGTCGTCGAGGTTGAGGATTTTGTCAACTTCGTCGATTTTACCTTGGTCTTTTTTTATGAAGATTTTGCCGTCGCTTAATGTGGCGATGCCTACTGAGTCGTAGCCCCGGTACTCCAGTTTCTTTAGTGAAGAATGTATTAGGGGCGCAGCAGGTGAGCCGTCGTTTAGAACGCATCCAAATATTCCGCACATTTTAGATTGAACCTTTAATTTGCTTGTTCAGGATGGAGAAGCTATGGTTTTGATATAAGTTTTTTTAAAGATCAAGTTTTACCGTTAACACTTTTTTCTGGATGGTTTTGGAGTTTGTTGTTTGATTGTGGGTTGTTTGTGCTAATTTTGTTGCAGCATTACCGACCATTATAAAATTTTTTATAGCAGCTATCGTATAGTCTAGCTTGAACAAGCATGCCTAGAAAACTCCTCCTGCAAGACGACGGCAAAACCCAGCAAATAAAAGAAATCAACCTACAGTCCGACCCCCAGAAACTCAAAGCAATGCTAGGCGACCTCAGCTGGAAAATCCTCAGTATACTCTCAAAAAAAGAAATGTACCCCCTAGAAATCGCCAGGCAACTAGGCATGCATGAACAGAAAGTTTACTATCACATCCGAAAACTCGAAAAAGCGGGCGCCATCACCATCGCGCATGAAGAGAACAAAAAGGGCGCAACCGCCAAGTACTACAAAACCGCTTCGCAAGCTTTTGGCATCGAATTTGAAGGCGGCTACAAACCCACCCGCAGCCTATGCCTCCCCATCGTAAGCCAGCAACTGCAGGAATTCTTCAAGGAGTTCACCCATAACGGGGTATTTGACGGGAAAATCGTCGTCGGCAGCCCGCAGGCACACGGCCCCTTCAAGACCAGCGCCCGCGACGGCCACTACGCTGCGCATCTGGCGCTTTTTCTGGGGCAATTCGCAAAGATGCCAACAGAGTTCGCGGTTAAACTCGACGTTGATGTAAAAGTTGAGAAGGAAGAAAAAAACAACCTCATCCTAGTCGGCGGCCCAGGAACCAATTTGTTAACACAGGAAATTAACGAGCACTTACCAATCAAGTTCGTGATGCAGTCCTCTTCTCAGGGTTTCCTGTTGGGTGGTTTGTCGTCGAAGAAGACTGGGCAAACCTACACATCTGACCTGTCGGGACTCGTAGCGAAGATCGTTAATCCTTGGGATAATTCCAAGCGTATCATAGTTTTAGCCGGCAACAAGGCGGTAGGCACCAAGGCGTGTGTGTTGGCGTTGACTAATTTCTGGCAGAAAACCATCGGGAAATATAAGTGTGAAGACACATTTGCAGTGGTCATCACCGGTTATGATTTAGATGGCGACGGTAAAGTTGACTCGATTGAAGTGCTTGAGTAAGATATGACTAAGAAAGTAGTTGAAGTAGTGCATGCGTTCGGGCACCCAAACATTTTGGCTACACACCCAACCACGATTATGTTCACTAAAGAGCGGATGGTTACCCAGAGGGGCGACTGCATAGTGGCAGTAGACGCCAACAAATCCGTCGCAGACCTAAGCCCTGAATTTAAGCGCGCGCTAAAGCAGCCCAACGCCAAATTAACCATCGAGTTGGAAGTAGATGGCCAAGTGGGGACGATAACTGCTTACGGCAGCCCAGACTTGACGCTTAGCCACCCTAACGATCTGGTTATTCGTAAAAGCGAGTTCACCTCAGACCGAACTCTGGCTGTGAAGGCCGATAAATCCTCAGGTGAGCTCTCTCGTGCAGTTGTTGAGAAGCTCAAGAACCCCAAGCAGCAGGTCACCATGACCTTAACCGTGGAAGTTTAGGGCTGAGTCAGCACCATATAATATGTTATAAGCCCAGCTGCCGCTGTGAAGCAAACCAAACCCGCAACAGTCAAAATACTATTTGCCAACACTTGCCCGAATGCAACCAAAGCTACGAAGAACACAAACAGCAGGACTGCGGCTAGTTTTAGCTGTAGGAGTTTAATGCGGTTTTGCTCTTGCTTCTCATCTGGGATCTGCACCAATCAATACCACCATGTACACTGTAGGTGGCTGGGCGGTAATAGCCCTACCAATTAGAGATTAAACTCTAAGAGTTAGAGCAGGCGCATCAAAGGCGTTTTAGCCTCTCTAATTCTCTTGGGGCTTAGGCACTTCGGGTTCCTTCTTTGTTAATTTACTGAAAAGCCCTGTGCTTGTCTTAAGCAGCGGCGGCAAACCCACAAGGTCAGTTGTAACCGAAATCAGCCGTTGAGCACAGCAAACATTACCGCGAAAGGCAGTATAGCTTCAGGCGAAGCGCTTATTCCGCTTAAAAGAAACACGTAAGCAGCTTCCTGCAGACCGAGCCCAGCGAACGTTACAGGTACATACATGAACACCGCCGTTAGCGGACCCATGAATAGCAGATCGGCGAAGGCGGGTTCAGTCATGCCTATAGCTTGGGCAAGGAGATAAAGCGAGATGCCGCTGAATAATACAGAGCCAAGTACCGAGACCACGATGGTTGCGATGGATTTGCGAAGAGCTGCTTTGTCCTGAGCGAACAGCGTTCTGATGTCCTGCAGTTTCTTGATGACTCGCCCAACCAGTGGTAGGCGGCACAGCTTCTCAAGTACTCCTGAAAAATAGTTGGTCCAGACCAGCACAGCTAGGCCTACGCCGCCTATGACAAGAATCGTTATTCCCGCGATCAAAGCGTTGGTTATCGTTGGGTTCATGACGTCGGCGGGCATGCGATAGATGAAGTAAACCAGTGCAGTTGTCGAGATTATGGCTTTGACGAAAAAGTTCCCCGCGCCCACTGCCATAACGCTCATCAGGCCCTTCTCGATGGGTACCGCTTTGAGTTGGTTTAGCAACACGGGGGTTGCGAAGTAGCCTGACTTAGCGGGGGTTACATCGCTTAGCAGTTGGCCACCAAAGTTTGCTAGCATGGTTATGCCGAATGAGGGGGCAGCGTCGGTGGCTTTTAATGCGCTTTGGAGGGCTACGCCGATGGCAAACGATGAGAGTATAAAGAAGACTACTGAGACGCCGAGAATGGGCAGGTTTGTGGTTTGGAGTATCTGTTGTGCCTGTGCTAAGTCTACGTTTCTGAATAGGAGGTACAGTAGCAGGATGCTGACGGCTGCCTGTATGGTTAATAGTATGGGGCGTTTAAGCTTCGATGGAATATGCATTAGTGTTTTAGCCTCTTAGTGATTTTCTCAAATATGACATTTAGGTCGAATTTCAGTAGTAGGACTGTGAAGACGACGGTTAATGTGATGGCTGATATTATGGTGACTTCTGGAGTTAGCCACTCCGAGAGTATCTGGCCTGTCCAGCAGCCGAGGAAGGCTCCGATGACGGTTAGGATTAGTTTTCCTGAGAAGTAAGCTATGAAGAACTTGTAGGGGCTGTATTTTGTTAAGCCTAGTGGAATAACGACTGGGTCATCTGGGATAGGTGTAGTTGCCACCGCGAACAGTAGCAGGAAAGCCCAGCGGTTGATTTTCTGTCCGCTCGCGTTAAGGCGCTGCTGCCTGCTTTGGCTTAAGTGTTTACTTGCATAGAACGTGACTAGGTAATGGATGCTTTTTGCTAATGATGCTCCGAGCGCTATCAAGAACGCTATGAGGAGTAGTGTCGGCGGGTCAGTTATTCCAAGGACTAGTACCGCGTTGGTGGCTATGAATATGGTTGAGGGGCCAGCAAACGGAATTAAGCCTAACCCAAACGATGTGACCAATGTCATGATTAACTCTATAGGTATAGCCATCCGTTTTTAGTCCCGCTAATTGTGCCCTAATCATCTATTGAGCGAAGAGTTTGCGTCCCACGCGGACTATGAAGCGTAAGCCCAGCCGCAGCACGTAGAGCAAAACTCCACTTACCAACAATCCGATTACTAGGACTCTTAAGAAGCTAGTTGTGCTGATATCGAATGCTGCTGTGAATACTGACACGAGAGCTAGAAAAACCCCGCTAATTATCATAAGGGATTCGGGGTGGTCCATTGTGTATTCGAATGCCGCTTCCAGTCGTTCACGCATCTGTAGTCACTGCCGTACTGTTTTGTGGTTTGCGGGTTATAGCTCTACCATATAGAGTTGGCTTTTTTGGGTGCGAGTCCCTTTTTGCACTTGATTTAAGCGGGTTTTTCCCCATTTTAATCCAGTGAAGTAGAAGGGGCACTATCAGTATAGTGACCGCGATGATGAATAATGCTAGGAAGGGTGCTGCGAGGACATCGCTTAACCAGTGTGCATTCAAGTAGAGTCTATCGAAGGCTACTATCGCCGCTAAGGGTCCGATTGCGGCTGCACAGAGCTTTGAAATGGTTTTTCGGTTTTGCCAAGCCAAATACGTCAACATGCCGCCAAATACGATTATGCTGGTGACGTGTCCGCTGGGGAACGAGTTGTCAACGTCAACTAATATGCTGTTTAGGGGTCTTGGGGATGCAATCAGGGTCTTGGATGCTTCAAGCAGTAAAGCGTCGATGCCCATTGCGCCTGCGAGTAAGCCTGCCTTATCGGTGTGGCCCTTCCAGAGAAGTACACCCGCTAATGGCAAAGTGAGGATCAAAAGAACCTTTGTGTCGAAAAAGTCTATTGCTTTTGCTATGTCAGTTAAGCCTTCGGTTTGGATGCCTGTTACCCAGAGGTTAACCGCTGCGTTCACTTGATCAAAGCATGGTCTTGCAACTGCGATTGCCAAAAAGCAGATTAACGCTGATACTGCCACCGCAATCAGTATGTATTGATTTATGGATTTGCGATTGTTCCCTTTATGTTTCATCTGAATTCACGACTAAGCGAGTAGGCAGTGCATATAATAGCCCTACCATGTAGATCAAGCGCCTCTAAACCTTAGGCGGGGGCACTCTAAACCATAGAGTCATAAGCTCTACCGCCCAGTTGCCATACTAACACACTTAAAATCGGAGTATAGCGGAGAGGATCAGATGTCTAAGTCAAGAGGTATAATCGCGGATATTCAGCTGCCGAGAACCAAACTGCTCTACCTCATCTACTCCGCACCCCACAGCCGCATAAGAGCCGCGCCCGGAGTGAAATCCCAAATCTGCACTGCATTGGGATACAAATCCGACGGCCACTTCCACCACGATTGGAACTACCTCACCGAGGCTGGCATGCTTGAGGAGAAAGACGGCTACTTCCAAGTTACTGAGAGCGGGAAAAAAGAGTTTGCTCTGCACTCAACCGCTTCGAGAAGTAACCAAGTTATCGTCGGCATCGGTGTGGTTTTGATAGTTTATAGTTTTCTGCTTGAACTCCGCCTTGTCCCAGTTGAAGCCGTTGCCGTGTTAGGAATTGCATTGCTCTTCCTAGGTGGATTGCTGTCGACTCTTAGCCGAGAGAACAAACCCGAATTAACCATAAGCGCAAGAGTACTGCTTAAAGAATTAAGAAAAAGCTAGCTACCATATCTGCGCGTCAAGTACGATCTGGGACTCAAACGGCGCTGTCTCGCGGATGCTTCTTGCAGCGAGGAAAGATTCGACTTTTCTGCCGCACAGCTCGACCTTCTCTATGAAGCGCTGCTTAAGGCCTTCAACGGTGTCCGGTTGGCGCACGAAGCCATAGAAGTGCACGATGCCGCCCTCGGGCTTGATTGCGTTGCAGGCTGCATCCACGAAGTCAATTGCGGTCTCGGGCAGGTTCATGATGACGTGGTCGGCTACGCCCCTAAGTTGGCTTTTAGCGATTTCCCGGGCATCCGCACAGATTGGGAACACGTGGCCCTCAATCCTGTTCACTCTCACGTTTACCTTCAGCAGTTCGACAGCTTCGGGGTTCAAGTCGACAGCGTACACCTTCGCTTCTGGGCATTGCTTCCCAATCAGCACCGCGAATGGACCGACACCCGCAAACAGGTCCGCCACTACCTCGCCGGTCTTAACCTGAGTTGCAACGCGCATATGCTCATGGCTTAACCTTGGCGAAAAGTACGCTTTCCCCACGTCAACGTGGAATGTGCAGCCGAATTCTCTATGAACAGTGCTTGTTCGTTGCTCGCCTGCGATGAAGGTGTAGTCGCGTATGCGGAAGACGCCGCTGATGTCTCCTGCTTTGCCCAGTACCACTTTGATGTTTCTGTGGGTCTGCAGGAGTGATTCTCCGATTAAGTGCTCGTATTCCTTTAGCTTCGGGGGAATTTCAATTATGATTATGTCGCCGACTATGTCAAACGCCTGCGGAACAGCTTCAAGCAATTCTTGTGGTAGTTTGCCCTCAAGCGCCTGCGAGAGTGTTTCCTGAGGCGGCTTCTTCTCTTCAAAACTGCCCACTGAAACTTCAACCGCTGGCACCTTCTCTGTAAATGCTGTAAACTCCGTCTCATCCGGGTGCCTGTATAGCGGAACAAAAAGGTATTCGTCATCCCTGCCGACGCTCAAGCCTTTATCTATCAGCCCAAGCTTAGCTGCAAAAGCGATGGCCACTTCGCCCTGCTTTTTGGGCACTTTGAGGCAAACAGCGGATTTAGGCATAACTCGTCTTCTCGATTCTGTAGAGGCTGTCTACTTGGGTGACGGTGAATTTAACGTTTAACATTTTTTCCATGAGCCAAATGTTGGATTCAATGTGCTCCGTTATGTCGCGGGTCTGGTAACTGGATTTGCCGTCTGCGAGCGCCATGTAGGGGATCAACATGTCGGCGAGGAATTCATCGACAGTTGGCTTAACGGTTATGTCGGTGGCGAGTGCTTGTGCGGCTTGTTTTCCGACATCCTCCGCCACCTTTCGCAGCTCACCGATTGAGTCTGCGCCAAGTAAGACGCCGGTGTCGGTTTCAGCCCACAACACGATGGAGCTGCCTTTCTGGATGGGGTTGGATTGGTCGTTTACGACTTGGATGTCGGCTCTATAGTCGCTTTGCAGGAGCGCATTTTGGGCTGCTTTGGCTTGGCGCTCTGCTACCTGTCGGTCGGATAGGAAAGTGCAGACCGAGATGCCCTTTATTGTTTTGAGATTGCCGAAGCTCTCCAGCGTAATTGGTTTCAGGTTAGAATTCGGTTTTACTGTTAGGGTTGCTTCCCCCATGCCCTTCGGGTAGTATCCGTACTTCTGGACCGAGATTTCCGCTTCAACACCCATCTTTCGAAGTGACGGCAATAGGACATAGCGCATGTAGTTGATGGTTGGCGCGTGGATGGTATCTGTTCCGCCCTTTGCCACATGCAGACGGACAGGCGCTTTCGCGAAGATGCAGATCGGCAGGGTTGAAAGGAACAGCATCGGTATGCTTCCCGCGGTCTCGATAACGGCTTCTACGTTGCCGCCGCAGATAGCTCTGGGTGTGAACCATAACTCCCGTGAGCCCAGCGTTGCACCTTTGACTTCGGCGTTACAGAGCTTGGCGGCGGTCAGAACGGATTCGAGGTGCTGATGCTTAAGCCCGGGCTGAGGTCGGTTCTCTCTGATGTTTGTGATATGCAACAACTGCCCCGTAATTGCGGCGACTGCTATCGAGAGGCGCAGGATCGTGCCGCTTCCGCTCTTCTGGCTGCCATCAATCTTTATCATACACTTCTCAGTATACCCAATCAATCTAAAAAACCAAACAGAATCTTATCGGTTGAACCCTGCTTTGCCTGCTTTATATACGGGAGGGGGCGGTGCGTTCTGAGGTAGGTAGATCCGCTCCTCTAGCCGCATACGCAAACGTATCCGCATTTAAATAAGGGGGGTCTAGAAAAAAATCGCAGGGGAGGCTTTAGATACTTAGGATGAAGTAGCCTATGGCGAAGCTTAAAATCGGCGCAACTATCCAGCCGAGCACGATTATTATATAGGGTCTAAGCGATAGGAACTTGGTTTTGTAGCTGAGCCCTGCTCCCAACACCGCTGAAGTCGTAGTTTGTGTGTTGCTTAACGGTATATTCAGAAGCGCTGCCACTTCCACAAGGATGGTTGAAGCTGCCAACGCAACTGTAGCGTTTGAGTAGCGCATGAGGTAGAATTCTTCGCCAACTCTGCGGATTGCGCCTTCGCCAAGGAAGAACGAACCCACGAAAACCGCTACTATAGCAACGGAAACAGTTGCCCAATTAAAGCCGCCAGTAGCCACAATTAATCCAAGCGTGTTTGCGCCTAAAGTGTACGCTGAAGTAAAAGCTAAGATAATCAGCAGAACCTTATAGGTGCGTACTCTCTGCCAGACGTCCTTGACTTTACGGCTATTAATGTACCTAATAAGGAAGAACGCAACCAGTCCAGCGGCGACTGGCGCTATAAACCACATAGCAACAACCGTAGTCATGTAGGATAATTGTCCATCTAAGCCTGCTGCAATCGAGATGCCAGCAAGCAAACCCACAAGAGACATACTCAACGATAGCGGCACACGCGCCGACTGCGCTATGACAAAAAGTGTAACCGCAACTATTAGCACTTCAGCGGAAAGCTGCATTGACGCGTTCGGCATTAGATTGTTTATGGAGTTAGCCATGCTCCAGCCTTGAAGAAGCAGCCCAGTTGAGAAACCAGCCGCACCCAACAAGGCGCCAACGCGTTTAGTTAGTATTCGTGCGCCTACAGCTGGCCCAACACACGCAGAAAGGTTGTTGCCTGCAACCAGCGCAACAGCTAAAAAGACTAAGACTACAAGGAGGACTTCAAAGACTACCAAAGCTGGCTCACTTAACGATTGAAGTTATTACTGAAAGAACAGTATCTGAGAGGTCTTCGCATCCATCCAAGATATCATCAAATTTGTGCAGCAGCTCGCCATAGTGGTAGAATTGCAAGTAGTGAATATGCGGCGCTTCACGGTACAAAACGTCAAAGCCTTTGTCTTTAATTTCGTCGCCCTGTCCCTCCAGTGCTTCGATCTCTCTTCGTAATTCTGTAAGTTCTCTCATATCTGAAACAAGGAGGACTCTTTTAACTTTCGCAAGGGCTTTTTCAGCTAACGCCAGCAAGCTTTGGAAGATCGCGATCCATTCCGCATCTTCAACCGCTTCCGAGTAAGGGAACTTGGCTTTATACATACGACACAGTTCACGTGCCTGATAATAGTAAGTGTCAACTATGTCGTCTGCTATGCGAACGCATCCAAGCAGATGCTCAATTATGTTGGGGCTAACCGCGCCGGAAGTGATGTTCTCGTTGATTTTGAAAGCGATGTCATCTGACTTGTTTTCCAGAATCCTAATAGCTTGCATACCCTTATCGAGGCACCGCTCGTTCTTGCAATCGCTAAGCATACCATTGAGTTTAGTGTTAGCTTCCGAGGCAACAACTATAATCTGGGATAATTCACCGAATATGTTTTCCTCACCGATGACGATTGCCTGCTTGAAGCTTTTCAAACTGAATAGAACTCCATAGCCACAACACTATTTTTAGCTTATAAGACTTGTTGCAGGCTACTCCATTTTTACATCGCAGCCCCAGCCGTAGCAAGGCTAAATCAGCGTTTATATAGACGGTTTCCAGTCTGTCTTGAACTAGGTACTACCTGATGAAGCTGTTGCGTTTGACTTTAGCTTGCCTGCTACTGCTTTCGCCATGTATACTGCTTACTACTGCCTCAGCCGAATCAAATCTAAGTCTGGAATGGCAAAGGAATAGCGGATTCGCCTTGAACAGCGGCATTAACGGTCAATGGACAATAACAGCCAACCCCACAGGCAACAATACAGCATATATCGAATTCTACCTAGACGATAAACTTGAATTAACCGATACTCAAGCTCCCTACGGTTGGAGCTTCAACACCGACAGTTACCCACAAGGAGAACACACCATAAAAGCCGTAGCATACACGCTCACCGGGGAAACCACAGTAGTAAGCGACCAGCGCAGCTTCGTAGGCTTCCCATATATCTCCATCGTCGGCGTACTGCTGTTTGCAAGCATAGTGTTCGCTTTCGCCCTACTATTCACATGGCACACAATAAGAAAAAAAGCCATGGCAAGACGTATAAAGAGTAAAAATAGCCAGTGCTACTGAGCATTCAAGCAGGCGTTAACAAGACTTTTATACCCCTTCTATACAGAGTAGCGATTCAAGGGGAGTAAACAAAAATGGCAAATCAAGTTCAAAATCAACCAACAGCAGCATACTGGCTATCTATGATAGGTGGAATTATCGGCTTACTAGCAGGCCTAGCAATGCTAGCTTTAGGCGCCATATCCTACATGGCAATAGGCGAATACCTCGACTACTACGGCGGATACGGATACTCTGGATACGACTTAGGTCTAGGATGGGCTTACACGCTATACCTCGGTTTAGGCATATGGTCCTTCATAACCTCAATACTAATCATAGTCTTCGCCCGCAAACTCAAAGCCAACCCAATGGAGAGCAAAAAATGGGGCATACTAATCCTGATATTCTCCATAATCGGCGTCGGCGGATTACTCGGCTTAATCGGCGGCATCCTAGCATTAGTCTACAAACCAATACCGGCAGGCCAAACACAACAATACGCGGCACCTCCACCACAGCAACCATACTATGGTCCACCACCACAGCAAGCATATCAAGCTCCACCACAAGCACGCGTCTGCCCACAATGCGGTACACAGATGCAAGCAAACGTACGCTTCTGCCCCAGTTGCGGTAGACAACAATACTAAACCCAAAAAGCTGTTTTTGCTTTTTGGCAAAACAATTTTTTTCTATTATCTAAAAAAGAAAAGAGAAAAACTAGATTTTCTTACTGCTAACCGCTGATTCCAGCGCGGCCACGCCCGGAAGCTTCTTACCCATCAAGAACTCAATGAGTGCTCCGCCGGCAGTGCTGATGTAGCCGATTTTTTTGGTTAAGCCGTATTCTTGTATGGCTGCGATTGTATTTCCGCCGCCTGCGAGGCTGAAGGCTTTGCTGTCCGCGATGGCTTCAAGCACGCCTTTGGTTCCGTAGTTGAAATGTGGATTCTCATAGACTCCCATTGGTCCACTGACGACGATTGCTTTTGCCGCTTTGATGAGTTTAGCGTATTGTTCGACGGTTTTGTGGCCTAAGTCGAAGATGGCGTAGTTTGTGGGTAGCTGGTCGAGGTTGATTTCTGCTCTGTCGCCGTAAATATTGATTGCTAAGTCTGTTGGGGTTCGGATTTTATCGCCGAATTGCTCAATTAACGCTTTGATACCTGGCAGATACTGGGTTAGTTCTTTCTGCGCCAAGAAATCCATGGCGGGTTTTCCTAGGTCAACGCCTTTTGCTGCTAAGAAAAGCTGCGCGGTGACTCCACCGAGCAGGACATAATCGGCGACGCCGTTTCCGAGCACGTATTTGCTGATTTCTAGACTGTCGTCGGCTTTCGCGCCGCCCATAACATAGATGCATGGGTGCTCGGGTTTTTCTAGCGCTTTTCCGAGTGAGGTTAATTCGCGTTGCATGATGCGTCCGGCAGCTGATGGCAGGACTGGGGTGAATCCGACGATGGAGACGTGGCTGCGGTGTGCTGCTGAGAATGCGTCTGAAATGTAGAGGTCAGCTAGTGGGGCGAGGTTTTGCACGAGTGCAGTTTTGGATTGGGCTTCGGGTGTGCCTGATTTCGTTTCGGGATCCCAGCTGCGGACGTTCTCTAAGACGAGGATTTCACCGTTTTTGAGGTTTTTTATGGCTGTTTTGGCTTTATCGCCGAATAAGTCATCAACGTATTTGACTGGTGTTTTGGGTAGAAGTTTTTGCAGGGTTGCTGCGTGGTATTTTAGTGTGGTGTAGTCTGGATCGCCTTTTCTTCCTTGGTGAGCGAGTACGATGGTTTTAGCGCCTTTTTCAGCGAGTTCTTTAAGGGTGGAGTCGGCGTGGGCTTTTATGCGTACGTCACTTGCGACTTTTTTAGTTTCGGGGTCGATTTCGCTGTTGAAGTCAACTCGGGCTATTACGATTTTGCCTGTGACGTTGTAGTCGTCTAAGGTTTTGTATTTAGCCATTGGCTGTTTCACTCTCTTCTGGTGTGATGTGAGGAAGGGAAAAAGGAAGGATGAGGGGTTTGTAGTTTATTGGTTGGCTTTTTTGCCGACCATCTCTATGAAGTCAACCATACGGTTGCTGAATCCCCATTCGTTATCGTACCATGCGAATACTTTAACGAAGTTGCTTTTTTCACCCAGTACCATTGTAAGTCCAGCGTCGAATACGCTGCTGTAGGTGCTATGCAGTACGTCGCTTGAGACGATTGGGTCTTCGGTGTATTGTAGGATGCCTTTGAGTTCGCCTTCGGCTGCTTTTTTCATGGCTTCGTTGATTTCTGCTTTGGTAACATCTCTTCCTAGGACTGCAACCAGGTCGACAATGGATACGTCTGGTGTGGGTACGCGTAGTGACATACCGTTCATTTTTCCTGCGCAGCTTGGGAGTACTTCGCCGATGGCTTTGGCGGCTCCGGTGCTGGTTGGGATGATGTTTATGGCTGCGGCGCGTGCTCGTCTTAGATCTTTGTGGACTATGTCTTGGATTTTTTGGTCGTTGGTGTAGCTGTGGCAGGTGGTCATGAATGCTTTTTCCAGTCCAAAGTTGTCTGCTAGGACTTTGCTGATTGGTGCGAGTCCGTTTGTGGTGCATGAGGCGTTTGAGAGGATGTTGTCGGTGTCTGGGTTGTATGTGTCTTCGTTTACGCCGAGTACGATGGTGCGGTCGGGGTTTGTTGCCGGGGCGGATATGAGGACTTTTTTGGCTCCGGCGGCGAGGTGCTTGGATGCGCCTTCGCGGTTGGTGAATAATCCGGTGGATTCGACTGCGAGGGTTACGCCGAGGTTTTTCCAGGGCAGGTTTGCGGGGTCGCGTTCCTGCAGGCACTTCAGCGTTTTGCCGTTGACGATTAGGTCGTTTCCCTGTACTTCGACTGTGCCTGGGAAGCGGCCGTGAACGGAGTCATATTTCAGCAGGGTCGCGTTGGCTTTTGCGTCTGCTAAATCGTTAATTGCAACAAAATCGATATCTGCGTTTTTTTCGATGGCTGCTCGGTAGAGAAGTCTGCCGATCCTTCCAAAACCGTTAATTCCAACTTTTATTGCCATAAAGCGTTTCTCCATTGGATGAGTTTTTAAAACCTGTTTAAGTTAATTAATTTTCCCCTGATACCTAAAACAGTTGAAATGGGAATCAACCGCAACTTTGGCTGCTGTAAACTTTTCGTTGCGTGCGTTTTGCGGCAGGAGTTTTAGCGCTTGCTTGATGCTACTTGGCGGATTAGAATGCTTTTCAAAGGTGAAGCAGTTTGGCGATGTTTGGGGCTCAATTGCTCGGGGCGACTCTAATCCCCCTTATTTATAGGCTCAACATGTGCGTGGGGAAACGGCGTGGCAGTGTGCGTTTGATAGAGGTTTTCGGCGAGTGGTTGTGTGGTTGCAGGCGGGTTTGCGGTGGGGCTGCGTGTTTGTTTTAGGCGGTCTGCGTGCTTTGGCGGGTTTAGGGCTTCTGTTGCTCTGAGCGGACCTCCCTCCTCTTATATAAAGCGGCTTTTTAGTACCTACCCGTCTCAGCGGCATCTCTCCCTCCTTTATTTAAAGCAAGCAAGGGCGGGTTGAACTGGCAGTTTCGGACCGCTTGAGTGATAGATGGCAGAAAACGCATTCGCGAATTAGTATGAACGTATTTACTATTGCTTTATTTCGTTCAAATAAGGATTTTACTGATTTCTTGAGATAAAGTTGTTAGATTAAGTGTTATGTGGTGCGGTTGTAGTTTGCTTTCTTTTAGGTCTCTTAGGCTGTTGAACTGTGAGGGTATGAATATGCTGCGTATGTTCATGTCGAGTGAGCCTTTGATGTCTTCATTTGGGCTGTCGCCGATGAATACTGCTTCAGATGCAGATACGCCGAGGCGCTGGAGCATGTCTTGGAAGATTACTGGGCTGGGTTTGCGCCACCCGATTTCCTCAGAGACGGTGACTGCGTGGAAGTGGTGGTCTATGCCGATTTTTTTGAGGCTTTTGCGGATGATGGGTCCATAGGTGAAGTTACTTAGCAACCCCAGCCGGTAGTTCTTGGAGACTTCTGCGAGGAGCTCTTCTGCGCCTTCTCTGAGTTCCAATGTATCAATAAAATCTTGGAAGAACACGTCCAGCCCAGCCTTTATGCGTGGGTCATCGGCTAAAACTGTGAACCCAAGGTTACATAGCGCCTCCGCAACCCACACGGCGTTAGTAACTTCTCGGTACTGCTCATAGCGGATTACGCGGTACTTTTTATGCGCCACATTATAGGCATCCAGGAAGCTGTCTTTTTCTATGTTGAGGCCTTGGCTTTTCAGGGAGCGGTAAAGGTTATCCTCGGAGTCAGCCATACTGTAGCCGCGGCAATTCACCAGCGTGCCAATGTAGTCAAAGATAACCGCTTTAAAGGTCACTTACTGCTCCCCTTGGGAAACACGGCGGCCTTCTTGATTTCATCCAAAGATGCACCCATAACTTCGAGCAGCTTTTTGGGGTTGCCGATTGAATCCTCAACAGCGCCGTCGTAGGAGACTGCACCAAGATACCTGAGTCCCAGCTTCGCCGATTCCTCTTTGATGGTTTCGGAGTTATCGCGCTTCATGTTCTCAACAACACCCACCATAGGCATCTTCAGCTCAAGGAGCAACTCCACCTGCTTTCTGACAACCTCAAACGCCAACATAGACGGGGTAGTGACAACCAAAAACTCGATGCGCTTAATCAGCCGTACAAGGTCCAATACGGGGTCACCGATCCCCGGCGGCATATCAATAATCAAGAAGTCAAGTTCACCCCACTGAGTAACCGCCAACAACTCAATCAACGCGTTAGACACGTCGGCGCCACGCAAAGGTGTGGCTTTACCGCTGACGAAATAGACCAGCGACATAAACTCTAAGCCCTCAAAGTTGGCTGGAACTATGCCTTTTTCTTCTTTAGGCTGCACAGTTTTCGGGATTCCTAAGATGATATGCGTGGATGGGCCGGTGAAGTCGATGTCAAATAAGCCCACGCGGCAGCCTTCTTTGGCAAGCGAGAGTGCGAGCGCTGTTGAGATCATGGATTTGCCTACGCCGCCTTTGCCGCTAGTAACGGCTATAATTCGTCTTATTCGAGCTAAGCGCTCGTTTATTATGCTTGTTCTAGGGTCAATCACTTGTATTGGACTCCTTTTAAGCCTTCAAGCCAGACTCCTCGTCCGCTGACAATTTCGAAGTCTGGGCTCCCGCATTTGGGGCACTTTACGTATGTGTGCGCTACTTCGGGCACAAAATGAATCGCTTCCGCTGTGGATTTGTCTAGTTTTTTAGAGTTATATTGCCACGTGGTGGCGCAGACTCGGCATTTAAGGTTTGATTTAGCTTTTAGAATGTGGAATTTAGCGCCTTTTATGGGGGGTGTGGCCATTTGTTTGAGTGCGAATCGTAGTATTGGGGGTTCGATCTGTTGGAGTTCGCCGACTCTTATGGTGACTTCTGAGATTTCGGTTAGGTGTTCATGGGTAGCGATTTGTTGTGCAGAGGCGAGTATTGCTTCTGCTAGTGCCCATTCGTGCATAGGATTGGAATTGTTTTTGGTGCAATTAAAGGGTGCGCTTTTTGTTTTGGGATTTAGATTTTGTATGTGGTTTTTGCGTGTGGATTTTGGCTTCTCAGAGTTTATATAGCGTATTAAGACTTGAGATAAAGAAGTATGAGTGGGGGAAAACAACATGAACAGTAAAAACATAACAAACGACTTAAAAAGAAGCCTAAAGCGGTGGCCAAAAAACCGCTGGGCACTATCCACAGTCGTCACAACACTAATCATACTAGTAATCTCCGTGCTGCTGGCAAGCGTAGTAACATACTTCGCCATCAACGTCGTCAGCACACGCGTACAAGAAGAATCATTGGCGCTAACCAAACAGCACCTATTCCATAACTCAACCGCCCAACCCGAAACAGCAAGCTACTCACAAGCAACACTTATGGTGATAAACACTGGCGGTCGAGACATAGTAATAGACAAACTAGCTGTCCGAGGCCAAGAATGCAGCTGGCACGAAATAACGCCCGGAAAAGTCGTACTCTTCTGCGTCACAACAGACTCCGTATCCGCAGACATGCCATACGTCCACAACTTCAATCTAACCGCAACAAACCCGGCTGACAACATAGTAACATTCGGATCTACAGACTACGAATTCAGCGTCGCACAAAACGACCTAGTGTTACGCTCAGGGTACATCATGATGATCTATATCATTAACCCTGACTCAATCACAATCAACGACATCGGCCTAACCTGCAGCATCACACTCTACACCGCACAGGCAATGTACTACCGCGAATCAAACGTTCAGGCAGTAGGCGAAGGCGAAAGCAACGCAGTAGACTAATAGCAATCACTATACCCGCAGCTGCACAACCACTGACACCTAAACAGGAGGGCTAAACAGATTAGCCTCCACCCCACAACGGGCGGCGGCAACCAATTCATTACCTACCGTTCTTAGGTAGCTTTAAATGTGCCATGCTATTCGCTAGCTCTATCGTGGTTATTCTTTTGTGAATAAGCAAATCAAGGTTCTTGCTTTTGCTGGAGGCCTAAGACGGGGTTCATACAATAAGGCGTTGGTACGCTGCGCCCTCGAAGAGTGCCCATCTAACTTATCGATCGAAGTTTTTGACTTAGAGGGTATTCCACCTTATAACGCTGACAACGAGCAGACGCCGCCTCAGAGCGTTAAAGATTTTAAAGATAGAATCCGCCAAGCAGACGCATTGTTAATGGCGACACCAGAGTACAATTGCTCCATCTCCGGTGTACTCAAAAATGCTATTGACTGGGCAAGTCGACCCAAAGAGGGCAATCCTTTGCAGGGCAAACCAGTAGCTATTATGAGTGCCTCCACAGGTCGATTTGGGGGTGTACGGGCTCAGATGCATCTGCGCCACTGCTTTGTCTTTCTAGATATGCATTCTATAAACGAGCATCAATTGATGCTTTCTGACGCCGCTAACAATGTCGATGCTAAGGGTAGGGTAACTAATGAGAAGACGCATCAGCTTATGCGGCAACTGCTCGATGCCCTTGCAACATGGACAATAAAGCTCCAATACCAACCCTAACCAATTTCTAGCATGGGCTATGAGCGGCGGGATAGGTTAATCTATTACCTGCCTCTATTTAGCGCCATATCGCATGACCTAAACATGCGTAAGGGGATGCATTGGTTATCCGCGTAATCGCCGACTTACATATCCACGGCCGCTACAGCCGCGCAACAAGCGAACTGATGAATATAGAAGAAACCGCCAAATACGCAAAAATCAAAGGATTAAACCTCGTCGGCACCGGCGACTTCACCCACCCAGAGTGGCTAAAAGAAATCCTCTCAACCCTCACACCAGACGCCGACACAGGTCTTTTCAAACCAGCCGACGACTCGTCCGTGCGCTTCATACTGCAAACAGAAGTATGTACAATCTTTGATTACCAGGGCGACTCCAAAAAAATCCATCATGTAATTCTAACTCCCAGCCTGGAAACGGCAGACCA
>JAAYYI010000035.1 GCA_012515445.1 Candidatus Bathyarchaeota archaeon
ATCGCCGGCTTGCCAATGGTGAGTAAAATCAAAATCCAACCTTGAAGCGCTCCTAAAGATTTAGAACCCGAACCTTCCAACTCTTAGCCTGCAACTCCTCTAGCTTTGCTTTCTGGTCGGCTTCATCTTTGCATTCCACAATTAACTCGTAAGTCTCAGGGATAATGGAAACCTTCTCATGGTCATCCCTTAACGTTTCAGGCAGCTTCTCTCCAATTGAATCAAGAAAAGACTTTAGCTCTTCACGTTGGCCTAACTTGATAATCCGCTGCCATTCCTCTTCTTCCTGTTCTTTGTTGTGCTTGCCCTTCAATTCGTTGGCAATCAATCTAAGTCGGCGACGCTGTGCCTCGGAAAGGTCACTCATACGATAGACTGGCGCATAAAACTCTCCATGGGCAATGCAGACGCTAACCCGTTGCTCCCCATCAGTGAAAACGCCGTCTTGATTTGTTAGGATTGGGTCAGTCCAGCCGAACTCTTCCAGGCTTTTCCACAGTTCCTCTTTCTGCTTGTTCGTCATCCTGTTTGGGTTGTTGCCATCTGAGCGCAGAAGCCTAATGTCTTCAAGAATAGGCTTCATGAAGTCAGGTATACGCAAAGTCGTCTTAGCTTCCAATTCTTAGCAGCTCCCAACGGTTTTTTGTACAAGTCCCCTTTTAGTCGCTAAGATGCCCAGAAACTCGGCCCCAACTGCACTGAGAAGTACGCAAAGGCTTATAGGAGAAATCGCGGCGCTAGACGCCAAAGTGCCAAGCCCCGTGAAAAATGTGATACCGCTTATTATAGCCGCATCCAAAACTGCACTAGCCCAGTCGAACTTCCCCTCCTTATCTCTATGCCCGCGCATACTGAGGTGAATCTTGCAGACGAAGTTCCCATAGTTCGGTTTGAGCATTGTGCATCAATAGTCCCATCTCAGGGTCTGCCGATATAACACTTAACATATAAAACAAAGGTCACTTAGACAAGTTAGCGGTTTTTCATGCCTTCAAAAAGCAATGCCAGAAGCAAATTATCTTTTCTTTAGGTAAATCAACGCTCCAACCCCGATAAAAAATATGACAATAATTGCAATAATTATTGGCAAATTAGAGGTATCTGGGGGCACTTCGCGTTCAGGGTTTCCGTACCCAAAAGGTGTGTATACTTCATTTGTGGTTAGTGGAGGAGTAAACGCTGGCGCTGACCTTCCTCCAATAACATAGATTTGGTCGCTAACAACAGCAACCGTGCCTGCACATCGATTGCTCAGCATAGGCTCACCCATCGTCCAGGAGTCATTTTTAGGGTTGTACACTTGCACAAGGTTTGTTGAGTCAAAAAGCGTTAGGCTTCCTCCGAAAATGTAGATACGACTGGGCGCCATCGCGTTTGTTGTTGCCGCAGCAGTAGACAGTGGGTAGGGCTCTGGGACTTGTGCGCCTAAACTCCATGAATCGGCGACTGGGTCATAGATTTGGGTCAGGTTAGTTGGCGTGGGATTGTATCCTCCAAACACATAGATTTTACCATCCAAAACGACCGATTGAAAAGCAGTCACTGGAGTAGGCATTTGAGTTTTATTAGTCCAAGTGCCGCTGGCTATATCATACTGCATATTAGTTGAGGCGGTTGGCTGGTCGGGGTTTCCCCCAATAAAATATACTTTTCCATCTACAACGTTAACTGTCAGCCCACTGACGTTGAAAGGAAGCATATTGCCTTTGGTCCAAGCGTCTGTGGAAGGGTCGTAAATTTCGGTTATATTTGACGCTGATTCGCGGGGTGTTCCGCCAAAGGTGTAGATTCTGTTTTGGTAAACTGCTATGGAGACCCAGTTTCGAGGTGTCGGCATCGACGTTTTAGAGGTCCAGCTGTCGTTTGCCGGGTTATATTCATAGTTTAGTGAGCCGCCCATGACATAGATTTTGCCGTTAACAGTGGCTGCCGCTAAGCCGTCTTCTGTTTTTGGCAGGGGCGATTTGGTTTGCCAAGTGTTCTCAGCGGCAGATTGGGCATTCCCAGTGTTAATGGATAGAGCGACTGCTGCAAAAAATAGTGTAATAATGAAAAACCCATAAGCCTTGCTTTTTTTAGCCCTCAAACTTCCAGCTCTCCCTTAAACGGAGTACCTAATTTTTGGAATATAAAAAGCGTTTTCGTCAAAAAACCTTGACTAAGGGCAAAAAGCTTCTTGTTCGCATTTTTAGTCAACATTTCTTGGCCTAAACAAATAGAGAGGGGTAGTATAGTTATGGGAAAAGGCCTAATTATTATTAAATCAACCCTGCCACTGTCTGAAGCTTATAAGCGGCAGATAATCAGGCGTGACCTTTAGCTACCTGACGCCGATGTGACCAGACGTGACGAAACGGAACCTTCAAAACCTCGCCCTTTCTAACCCAGCGCTTCTGTGTTACACCGACTCGAATTTGACGTTTTCCCTTTGAATATGCGCTGGTATGCAGAAAAGTAGTTTTAGCCCGAACCTCAACAAGGCCATCTTTCACCTCAGAGAGGGCCTCCACGGGATAAATGCCCTTAAGATAATATTCTTGCCGCTGATCGAATGTCAATGTTAACCCTCCTCATTCCAGCCGATCTGAGCATCCGCCAACTTGTTCCAATGCAGCTCACAGCAGGGGATTTTTTTCTTTGTCAACAAAACATGCGAGTTAAGCCTGCACTCAGGGCACTTACGAATCTCAGCTAACCGCATACGGTTTAGCCGCCGCCCAACAGAAGCCCCATCATTGCTCATGATCATAGCGATGGGTTCGCCTCGATCTTCAGCGCTTATATACCGATCAATAAACGCTGCAAGTTCCAGCCGTTTCCTATTCCGTTTAGTCACTTTTCGCCCTCCAAGCGCCACGCAATGGAGCAAGAAAAGCGCAAAACCATAAACCGCCGCTATCAGCCCGTTTACAGCTAAATGCTAATTCTCTCCATACAGCAAATGACCAAGCATTTGTGAAAACAAGTTGCCTACCCTCTTTTCCAAAAAGTACCCACTCATTGCTGGAAGGCATGGAAATCGCTTGACATTTTGTCAAGAAACAGCCCAATATCGAGCTGGCTATCTGGCAGCTGAAAAACTTAGGATACATAGCCCCTACCTCCCGATAACGACTCCTGACCCTTCCCAACCTCTGTATCCTGCACTTTACTTAGGAAATCAACGACCCGCTGCAAGCCATCAGTGATCGCCGGCAACTTGTCTAAATTCTCAAGTTTAGCTAACGAATCGGCTAGCCGATGCAGCTCACCCATAACGCCCCCAACTTGTGCCTGATTAGCCTTTACCAGCCCAACCTCAGCAGTTAACACTGACACCTTTTGCACTAACTCAGACACCTTCAGATGTGTAGCACGCAAAATGGCCGGCGCAAAGACAGCATCAATCGAATTCTGCTTAGCCGGATCGTAAGTTAGCCCAGCGGACCCATAAAGCGAAGCCATCAACGCCGCATCCCCACGGTTGTTAAACTCCACGTGCGGAACGTTACTCAAAGGATCCCTCACACCACCCTTAGACGGCTCCGGGCTTGCATCAACCGCACCAACACCGGCTACATCAACAGAGCCATGCAAAACCCACTCCCTTGCCGCAGGCACATAAACACGCCACCGCGGGCCACCAGATTCCGTTTTACTCTTAGGCAGCTCACCTTTTTCGTCGAGCACCAACCCATAATTGGATTCAAGAATGAACTTGACCCGCTCGACGATGCGGACCGAATCCATCATCAACTCGTCAACGTTAAAACCCTTGATATGCCCCGGGTGAATCTCCACATTAGCCTCGTCATGATTCACCCCCAACTTGTCATGTAACTCTACACGAACGCCGGCTAGCAGGATTCCCGACTTACGCCAGTGCCGAACATCACCCAGCTTCTTCCAAGGAATAGGAACCGATTCACGCATCTTCACTTTAAAGATCAAAGGGCGATCCTCAAAGAGAATCGGAAAGTACAATCGACCGTCACCCAAGGTGAGGAGTTTTGAACCGTAAGGCGTCAAATCGTAATAGTGTGGGTGCCCCGGCTTGTACTCGGGCGCTTTACCGATCGGGCCAGTGCTATTAGGCATCTGAGTTTGACGCAGAATCAAAGCGCCAGCACTAACAAAACGTTTAGCCCAGTAGGAAACGTTGCTCTTTACGCATTCCGCTGCCACCATAGCCTGCTCAGCAACGCCATCAGCGCCTAAAACACTCAAAATCTTAAGGGCACGCTTAGGCAGCGGATTGGGCAGGACTCCGGCTTCAGAGTTACCGATAAACCGTTTACGGCGCCGACCCGGCTTATGTTCAACAGATGCTTTGAACCGTTGAACTGAATGTTTTGAACTGGGTTTAACCCTGCGTTTATCTACCAAAAAAACATCAGCTCCTACGGTTGCTCCTCTCTCTCCCTCAGCTTAACCAGTCGCGTCGGGCAAGTCTGATAAACAGTCAATTTACCATACACACTGACAGGACAAAACGTGCCGTCAAAGCATTTGCGGCCAGACGAACCAGAGAACACATAATCGCCCACAAATTCACAGATGCCCGCAGTCAGGTTCGGAGCTGGCTTTTTGTCCGATGGACTGCCCTTGAGGCAGGCAACCGGAGTACAAAAAGAATTCATAGCCTTTGCTGCAGTTGCTGGTTGGAACAAAAGCGCGCTAGCAGAAACGAAGGTAAAAACCCGCTGATTCTCAGGTAAAGGCTTGCGTTTCAAGGATACATCTCCTCGGCTAGCCGCCACGCCTGATAATACTCGGGGTTACGGTGTCGCTCGGCACACCGCAAATAAGCGACAAGCCCACAATCCCCGCATTTCTGGGGGCAAGGAACCATATTCAGTGCCTTTATTGAAAGGCCTCCTCGTAGGCATCAGCAAGGTCATTGACCCGCATCTCTTCTGCTGCACTCGGCAGGTCGCCTTTCAGCCGCTTATACTCCGCATAGAATTCGCTGTGCCAACCCATCGACTTTAGCATTGAATTGAACTGCACAAACTTGATTTTCTTCTGCCAAACACCGCTGGACCGGTAAGAGTAGATGAAAGCAGCAAACTGCTTAACCCCATTTACAGGGTCCTCAAGCGTCCACTTACGCATCATAGTAAGCGTCTTTAGCTGCATACCCTCACCGCAGGCGGGGCATTTGCCGCGGCCACGATCAAAACCTTTGCCTCTACCCTGCTTATCGTATTTAGTGATCAGAAACTTGGATAATGGCTGAAAACACAGACAGAAAGGACAACGAGTCTTAACAAATGGATCAATCCCCTTCTCCTGCACCATCGCATACCTGTTAGGATTATCCTTAATCACCAGTTCCTGATTCGCAGCCAAAAACAACACTGATTGCTGCCGATCCTCAGCCGCCTTTGATTGACCCGTCCTAATCTTTGTCTGCCCAGGAGTCCAGCAATTATGAATAGTTCCGAACATAGGGGCATGCTTCTTTTTAACCAGAACTCAAGCCTCCTGCAAATAACCGCTTATTTTTTGCTGTTTGTGACAATGGCGCCCACGCCCGCGCAGCTCACAAGCCTGATCAAGGCAATTCTTCCAGCGACAATGCACCCTCACAGGAAACAACCCAGACGTAGATGCAGGATACTTACGCCTAAGAACCGAAAGCGGCTGCTCATTAGACCACGAAGCCCCTTTTCTCAAAAAAGACTCAAAATCCTCTAAAGCAGTCTCCTTCTGATCGTCAATCGTGAAAGAAAGCTGATCATCGAATTTCTTAACACAATGAACCTTATCGATGCGAGCACTTTCATGATCTAAAAACAGAAGTGCCTTCATCTTGTCGGCATAAAGCACCCTAATCTGCTTGATGACCTCAGCCTGTCTACAGACGTAACTTTCACCGGCAAAAAGACAAGCCTCACATTTACTAGCCAAATTTTCCAGCCTCCAACAGTTTATAAAACTCTTCAAAATCCGAGGTGGGTAATCGATGAATTACCAACCTGCCGTATACACGACTGAATCTGTAGTCGCGAGGAGCAAACGGATTCTCCATCAAGAAACCTCCTGTAGAGCCGGACACCGAGCACACTTGCGCACGCCTAAAAGACGACTCCCATAACGATTACGATCACAACTGCAGGCGCTACAACGATGCCGACGCCGCCAAGCAATAAACTTGGCAGGACCCTCCGAAACCTTCTGAGACCGGCGCACCGAACTATCCCAGGGCATTCTAACAGGCTGCAGCAAAGTCACAGTATCCAATTTTACTTTAGGCACCTTAGGATTAGCAAAAACCAGCCAGCCAAACCTTATTGCCTTAATCTCCACGTTGACTATAACAGCGCAATCCGCCAACGTCACATTTACGCGCTGGCCAACAAACGACTTAGCAGAACGCAAATCCAAAGAGCTACCGCTCAAGAAAATAACCTCCAAAATTAAGCCAAAGAACCAAACAAACGGAAAATACTACAGAAAAAGAAGAGGGAGGGGTGGCACGGGAGATATCACCCGACTCGTTGTCATAAAAGCTTATTGTATCCAATAGGATGGGGTTATGGCTCTAAAACACAAGAGATCAAGCTGTTGAAGGGCCAAACTACCGCACCGCTAAATAACCCAGAGCAGCACATAAGAGTTAGACATGAACGG
>JAAYYI010000036.1 GCA_012515445.1 Candidatus Bathyarchaeota archaeon
ACGCTTTGTTATTCGTTTTTCTTCTCTCCTTCACTTTCGAGTTTTTCGCTTCTTTGGCTAGAAGCGCATACTCGATTTTTCTTTAAGGGGCGGTTGCAATTTAAACACTTCTCGACTCCAAGCTCTTGTGGCAAAAAGTCAGCTAGCCGACGAAATTCAATAATATCCGAGCGTAAAAGCACCAGCCCCGATGCTTTCGGGTCGCCGCCATGCAGCGTCGGTGGAGCCGCATCTCTATCCCAAGAAAGTATGATGTATTTCTCAGCTTCATAGACCAACCAGCCTACAGCTTCCCTAACCTGCGGCTGCATCGACATTGCAGAACTTCGATTGTACAAAACGTGATCTTGATAACGTACATAAGTGAACTGCTGGAGAGGGTTCTGTTGGGTGCCGGTTGTTTCTAAGATGCTACCACGGCTTGCCATATGAGATCAGACCTCTTTGTCGAGGAATTGACTTAGTGCATTTCTGACTACGTCGCTGATGGTTTTCATTTTAGGGTATTCGCGTTTGATTACGCGCTCAATCTTTTCTCTTTGGCCATCAGGGATGCGTACTGTGACTTTTTCATCCATTCGCTTCACCCGTTGATTCTGTAAGTAAGGAATACAGTAAGACATATTATAGCTAACAACTTGTTAGTAACTACAGTGTACCATATGCAACTAAGCGCCGAAACGAGAAATAATGCTCTACGGCTAGATATCTTAACGACAACTATAGAGGCACCCAATTGCCGGCTTCAAAGCAAAGAAATCCAAAAAGCTTTGAACGCACGGTACGTTCCTAAACCCTATGACCTTGAAAGCTTCGATGTTGCCTTTTCCAGAGCTAAAGCAGCCTTACGCTCTGAAGGACTACTTGAACGGCAAAACCTCGGTCACCAAAGCGTTTTCTACCTTATTCCTGAAACAATAAGAGCTGAGCTAAAGGCAGAACTGCAAAAAATCAAGAACGTCGAGTTATTCACCAAGTTAGACGTCGATAAGCAACAATGGCTACTCAACGAAGTTGAATTTTACAAGAAAAAAGAAAAAATCGATGAACTAAAATATTACAAGCTGCCGGGCCAGCTGGTTATTACAAAAACCCGCGAGTTAAAAATCAATTATACTGAATTCGATCCTGAATATTGGCGATGCGTCGATTTCACGTCACCTACAGCGTATGAACGGCTAGGCAACATCGAATTGAAACTTGTATCCGATACAGCATTGTCGCAACCAGAAAAGCATGAGCAACACATGATTTTGTTAATGTTCGGTTGGAAGCTCTTAGGAGCCTCTAATGTGAATGGCAGCAGCCTTTACGGTAGATACAAACGCCTAGGTAAAGCGCTTGAAGACCTATTTGAACTGGGATTGCTCAGATGGAGAGACCAGTCACACATCTCCGACGAAGAATGGGCACGTATGGCGCCCAAACTACGAAGAGAACCGCCATTAGCTGTCTTTAAGGGTCTTGTGTATTGGTCAATGGATCGGTATTATGATGATAATATGATATGGCGAACTCCATAAGGAAACCCTTGGTCTTATGTGTAGTCTAAATACTCGGCAGTTCCTCAGGCATTGTCATAGAAGTAGCCGACGCTACCTCCGCCTTCGACGACTACTACCAATAAAACAGCATCACCAAACAAGTTCTTTAGCAGTAGAAGAAGAAGCGCAAATTAACCAACATTCTTCTTCTTTTAATCCGCCAAGCGTTTCAGGGAACTGAGAAAGTAATACAAATTAAAAAAAGGTGGAAGTTATTTTTTATTATAATTAATAATTTCCTCTACAAGCGTAAGAACACCATTAAATCCTACTATGGGTCTACTTGTCAAATTGACCCTGTCGTAATATGGAAAAGAAAAGGGGATAAATTGTGCGGGAAACTTCAATGAAAGTACTATTTTTTCCTCTATGCGGCCACCAAATACCAAACGGGGCGTAGTTTCGTTAAGGCAATCGGCGAGTTCGTATTGGTCAGGATTAACTAGGATTTTGGTTTCAAGCGAATTTTCTGCTAAGTAGGTTTTCAACATGTCAAGACTATTAGCACCCACTTCCTTGACTCCTACAACTACAGGGCACATACCTAAGTATTCATAAAGGAATGCTGTAACAGAAGTAACCTGTGAAGAGTCGCCGAAGATTCCGAAGGGCAATCCACGCAAATGGTTATTTATCGCGGTAGCCCGAAGCAGTGTGGGGTAGCATTTTTTCCTTATCCGGGCTGATTCGGTGTTTATCGGTTCGTCTGTGAGTTTGAAGAAGCCTGCGATATCTTTGAACCATATTTCTGAAGCTGATAAACCATAAGGTGAACCTATTTCTAGCCCGATGTGGGGGATGCCATATTCTTTTTCCATAAAGCTGGCTATTGTGTTGCCATATTCTTCATGTACGACTACGTTAAGTTCAGCTTGACTGGCGCTTTTTATATTAGCTATGGAATCTGCTGTGCATAGTGTAGAGATTACTTTTACGCCGAATAATTCAAGCATCCGCTCAAGTTCGGCAACGTCATTTTCCCAGTTATAATGAAAGAGTGTGTAACCGATCAAGTTGACGCTTTTAGGTACTTTTTTGTCTGCCTTTGGGGTTATGCAGCTGAGGATTTTTGTTACGGCGTTTTGGAATCCAGAGGCGTATGTTCCATTGAAGCCAGAGCTTTCTATTGGCACTGCCGGTGTATTGATGTTGGATGATTGTATTATGCGGCTTAAGTCGTCACCGATCAGTGATGTGCCAGAATGGTTTACTACGCCGATGAGACCATAGTTTTTTGAGTCAAGCATCTTTAGTGCTTGTGTAACTTTATGTTCGGTTCCGTATATGAAGTCCTGTTCGTCGATGTATGTGCATGGAACTCGACTTTGTCCGAAATAGAAGTCGGATAAGTAATCAGCCTTCGGCGTACTTAACCGGGGTGACAGTAAGCTGGCCATGTAGGAAACGTAGACTTTGCATCCGAGTGGTCCATTAAGAAGTATGCATGCTTCGTTTATACCTTCGAACGCTGCTATGGCACCGGTTAGTGAATCAGGTCTAGTTGAAGCTGTGGAATAGTTTTTCATCTTTTCTCCATCTCTCGGTAAAGGGGATTTTTAGTTTTGTACAAAGTTGTTTGGCATAGTTTAGTCCGGAGTTGAATCCATAAAGGGGCAGTATTGGGAACGATTCGCAGGGTATCTTTGTGTCTATCTGTGCAGGTCCGTTTGTTAACATAAAATCAAGTTGGTCTAATTGTTTTGTGCTCTGCAGTTGAGTGATTGAAGTGTAGGTTTGGGGTTTGAGTGGTACTGCTCGCTCTGTAGTGTAGCTTAGTTCAGTTGATGAGATGTTAAAAACTTCAACGCCTAAATCTGCAAGGGTGGAAACTAGCCAGTCGATGTTACAGCCATATGAGTTATAAATTGACGCCTTTTTCCCCGCAAAATACATCCTTAGTGACGCAATTTCTTGTTCATGAGTTACTTTGGCGTTTTCGATTAGCCGTTCTGCGGCTGCTTCTTTGTCGAAGCAACGTGCAACTGCACGTGTAAATTCAGCGGTTTGGTTAAACGCTATGGGTATTGGTGGGTTGATTGTTTTTGTGCCGAAGCGGGTGTCTAAGTAATCGGTTAGGGCAGTGATTGTTGATTGGTTGATTATCGGGATGTTTATTTTTGCTTTTTTGAAGTTCTTGATTTCTTCGAGGCTGGTTTGTCTTATGAATCGGCAGTTTATTTTCAGACCTAGATCAGATAGTATTTGTGATATTGATGTGAAGTTTTGGTCGGCGGTTGTGGAGAGGTTTTGTTCGCCGATAAGGTTAACAGTATCTGCTTCTGGGCTGACGTTGTCGTCGATGAAATGTTCCGCGACTGTCTGGTAAGCTTTGAACATTCCAGCGTAAAAGTCGCCGCCTAATACACCGTCGGATGGAACGTGTAGTATTTTCTGTTTTTCTGTTGTTAACCGTGTAATTACTGCGTCAACGTCATCGCCGATTATGCCTGCAGGGCATGAGGTGATTAGGAAGATTGGGTATGCTGGAAACCTCTTCTGAGTGTAAAGTAGGGTTTCTTCTAAATGTTTGACTCCGCCGAATATAGCGTCTGTTTCATTCATGTTGGTGCATAAAAGATTAGGAGTGTATTGCGGGTCAGAGTTTGGAACCCGGTTTAAGTGTGTATTGAAGCTTAGATAGGAGCAGCCCTGTGGCGAGTACATTAAGGCGACAGCGTCTTTTACTTGGCTTATAACGTTAAAAGCGCCTGAAAGTGAGCAGCCGTGTACTGGTTCTCTAT
>JAAYYI010000037.1 GCA_012515445.1 Candidatus Bathyarchaeota archaeon
AGAAACGTGTTTCTGTTTTCACTTTAAGCGACCTCCCCCCTGATTGGGTTTGTCTCTTCTTCGATGCTTTAAATAGGCTAAACAGGGGTATGCTGTTTCATCCAAAGGAAGTATGAGCAATGATGCATAACGTGATGGTAAAACCTCAAACGGCACAACAACGCTTCACATTCAACACGCCAGAAGTAGATGACCTGTTCCCAGGCTTCATAACAGGCGAATTCGCCGTAATATACGGTTCACCATCCCTCACCTCGTTGACTTCCCTGCTCTGTGTACGAGCACAGCTTCCAACTCAACTCGGCGGCTTATCAGGCAACGTCATCTATATTGACTGCGCAAATACATTCCAGCCTGAAGCCGTTAACCGCTTTGCCCAACAAAACCACATGAACCAAGCAGTCGCGCGCCAACGCATCTTAAACTTCAGCGCCTTCACCGCCTACCAGCTAACTTCACTTGTCATGGATAGACTGGAAGAAAAAATCAGGTCAGTCAACGCTAAACTAGTCGTCATCGCAGACATCGCAAGCTTATTCATGAACAGCGCAATCCCAAAAGAAGAAGTACAAAGAGCATACGGCCAACTAGTCAATTACCTATCGTACCTAGCCGAGAAGCACCAGATCATAATAGTTGCAACTTACCCATCGCAGGAGGGCAGCATCAGAAACATCGCGTTAAAAGAAATGACGCTCTCCAGAGCCAACACGGTACTGTCCTACTTCAAGTCGCCCTACACGCAGGAACTGAACCTTGAGAAGCACCCAACTTACATGCTGGGCACTGCTGAGCCGCCATCACCTAACATGACGCTTGCCAACTTTTTCTAAACTCTTCCCTCGTAGAAATGCTTCAGTATTTTAGCGATTTTTAGAGCCAACCAATACTGCTCAACGCTTGGAGCTTTCTGTTTTACGTCCTTGCCATAATCGAGTCTCCATAACCCATCAGGCATTTGGTTTCCGATTAACCAAACTAGCCCCTTCTGCACATCAACGTCGTCTCTAGAGTACCCTAAAAGCATTAGAGATTCAAGCGCAGTTACAAGGTTAGGCCACCAGAACATGAACCGCACCCAGTATCGGGCATCATGATAAGAGCTGTAAGTGTCCGGCTGGAAGAAGCTTGATTTGAGCAATTCAGCTGCTTTATGCGCTTCCTTTGTATGGCGGCGGGTTGGGTGTGCCGCGAAGGCTCGTAGCGCCATGTCGGTCCAGTTGTGCGAGAAAGGTTTGCTACGGTCAGGCTCGAGGGATTCTGCGTAGCGGCTTGTGAGGTTGTTGATTGCCTGCTGTGTTAAGCCGCGTGTTAATACGGGGATTGACCAGCCGCCGTCGTTTTGCCTCATAGAGAGCAGCCAATCAAGACTCTTAGCAACTCGGGGGTCGTCAGCGTATCCAGCCTTTATGAGGACAGCCAGTATTGCGCCTGTGTAGTAGGTTGCGTACTGGTTGCCCAGCATGCCGCGGATGTCGCCTTGGCTGGTCTGGCAAGAAAACATGAACTCAGCGGCTTTTTCAGCGGCTGACAAATTTCTGCTGGCGTCATAATGCTCGACTATTATGCGGAGGTTTTTCCATGTTTCCACAAGCTGGTAATGATAAGAGGGATAAGTTGTGGTTTCTTTTCCGCTGTGCTTCCAGGAGCCATCGGGCTGTTGTTTGCGGACGATTTTTTCGACTTCAGGCAATTGCCAGATGTGACTTATCGGCTCCACTGCTTCACAGAGCAAATCGCGCCTTGCAAAGTATTGAACTGCTGGATTGGGGCAAGTAAACAGAACCGGTACCGGGTTGACTTTCAGGTGCAGTAACCAGTCTTGAGTCATATATACTCAAGTGTAGAATTGTAGTGTTCACTATTAGTAATTAACTCAAATAAAATTAGAGTTGAAGAAAGAGGGTTTAGTAGAAGTTTCTGGCTTCTTTGCGTTTCTCTGCTTCTTCGTAGAAGCGCAGAACTTCATCGATGATCTCTACGTTAGAGAGAAGCATACGGCGACAGCAGTAGCGTTTAAGCCCTAAACTGTCCAGTACGTCACTTGGGTTTTCACCGGTCTTTATCCGGCGTGTGAATTCGTCCCATCTGTCTCCAACCAGCTTGCCGCAGGTGAAGCATCTTACGGGAATAATCACTTACTTTTCTCTCCTTAACGGTACGATTTCTGTTCTTTGGAACGTGCGCCTGCTCCGCCGACTTTCTTTGTCTCTTTGGAACGAGAGTCGCCTGCAACCATTGTGCGGTCATATTCGCTGAATACTGTGCGTAGGTGAGTGCTCTTTGTCCATTTTAGGATTCCATTTGCGATTGCCGTGCGTGCTGCTTCTGCTTGACCCATGTAGCCGCCGCCGCTGGTTTTAACGTCCATGTCTAGCTGGTTCCAGACGTCTCCGCCGGCTTGGAGGAGTGGCTCCATGATTTTTGCTTTTGCAATGTTTGGTGAGTATATTTCAACTGGAGTCATGTTTATGCGGACTTTGCCTGAGCCTTGCTTTATGATTGCTCGGGCGACTGCGGTTTTTCTTTTTCCACTTACTACGAGGACTTTTTTTGTTGGTGTTGTTGGCATAATTATTCCATCCTGTTTCTCCAACCGATCTCTTTGGCTAATTCGCCAAGAGTAAAGCGTGGCCCTTTCAAGTTGGCTGATAGGGCGTCATCGAATGAGATCATTTTTTGGTCTTTGAATTCTAATGGGATACCCATGAATGCCTGTAGGCGTTTGTATGCACTCTTGCCTTTTGGCTGCTTGAATGGTAGCATTCCGCGGACGGTTTTGCGTATGTATCTGTCTGGTCTGCGGTAGTGGAATGGACCACGGCTTGGTGCGCCTACTTCGAGGAATAGGTGTGCTTCAGCGATTTTGCTTTTCTTTTTGCCTGAGAAGATTGCTTTCTCAGCATTTAGTATGATTACTTCTTCGCCGTTAAGTAGCAGTTTGGCGATTTTGCTGCACATGCGGCCGACGATTTGGCCTTCGGCATTGACCAATGTGACTTTGGATTTTGTTATAGCTTGTGACATTTTTCTTTTCACCGGATGATTTTGACTTTTGAGCCTTTTGGATTTTTCTCAAGCAACTCTTTGATTGAGATGTATTGTCCTTTAGAGGCTTGAACCTTGGCTTTTGCTGTGTCAGATGCTTCGAAGGAAGCTACTGTTACAGTGTGGTCAAGTGCGCCTGAGGATAGGACTTTACCTGGAACGACCACTACGTCGGCTTTCTCTGTGTTTCTGTTAATGCTGCTTAGGTTGACGACAACGCGTTGGCTGCGTGTGTGTGCAAGGTCATCTGCTACGTCAGCCCAGATTGGAGCGTTCTGTTCTTTGCTGGTTTTGCGTAGTAGACTGATAAGTTCGACCAATTGTGGGTTTGTTGATTTTGTTTGTCTCATTGTTGTTGTTCCGCCTTGATTTGTTCTTCAAACTCGTTTAGTTGTTTGCCTAACAGTTTAGTGGCTTCTTTGAGCACGCGCTCTGGAGGAAGCGCACCTGTAGATTCAACATTTATGATGAATTGGTTCTTCTCCCACTCGATTTTAAGCGGGGAAGCTTTGCCTTTTGGACATGCCTCAACGCAGTCCATGCACATGGTGCAGCCCAATAGGTCTCTGACGTCAATTTTGCCGTCTTTTGCAGATAAGACCTTCTTTGGGCAGATGTCTGCGCATTTGCTGCAGTCTTCACATAACTCGCTTGGAGTAGTGATCTTAGGGTAGTACTTGTAAGTACACTGTGAAACTGGCTGCCACTTAGCGTGGACTTTACCTCTACCAAGCCTTGCGTAGGCTTCAAGCTTCAGCTTCTGGTTCTTAGCCAGTTTAATGATTGGGACTTTATCGGATACTGGGAGAACCTCTGGGTTTTCTGAGACTATTTCTCCGCTGTATACGGTTCTTGTTCCGTCTTTAGCTTCAGCGTCAAGTGTTAATGTTACTCGGCATTTTGGACAGCCGAATTCACTTTGGCACTCGCATGCCTCGGGCGGGTTATATGTGTCGATGTCTGTGCGGAGCGGTATCAAGCCGAGACGGTGAGCGATTATTTCGTCCTGTAGAACAGATGAGTTCTCGATCATGACAACTTCTTCGATTGCCATGCATGGAACTTCAGCAAGTGCTAAGCGACGCAGAGCGTTCATTAGGGGAACATCCGCATCACGTACGATGAGTCGGAGGTTGATATCATTCTTTTCTAAGATTTCCATTTTCACTTGCTGAGACACTCCAATAATGTTACTATAATGGCTGTGCGGTCAATACGATATTTCGGTGCATTATTTGTATTTTTCCCTTAACAAAGTTGGGGATAAGGAGAGTTTAGACTCTTCTTCCTCTTCTACCGCCGGGTCTTCTTGTGCCGTCGTGTGGAATTGGTGTGACTTCTTCGATGCGTTCGATGCGGAAGCCGAATCTTGCTAGGGCTCTGATTGCTGCTTGTGCGCCTGGACCGGGTGTTCTTGGACCAGATCCGCCTGGTGCGCGGACTTTGATGTGTATTGCGGTGATTCCTTTGTCACGTGCTATTTCTGCTGCGCCTGTTGCTGCGCGCATCGCTGCGTATGGTGATGACTCCATGCGGTCCGCTTTGACGAACATACCGCCGGTTGTGCGTGCGATGGTTTCTGCGCCGCTGATGTCTGTTATGTGTACTAGGGTGTTGTTGTAGGAGCTGAATATGTGGACTATTGCCCATTTGTCGTTACGTTTGCTGTTTGGGTTAATGCTCAAAATCTGCGTCCTCCACGTCCGCCTCTTCGGCCTCTACCCTGCTGTCTGGGTTCTGGCTGCTTTGCGACCACTGATAAGCCGACGCGCAGTGCATGTTCTTGGTTTGCGATTGTGCTTTCTGCGGAGTATGCAATCTTTGGCTCTTCCTCCTTGGGAACGATGTAGCCGGGGATTGTTACTCTGCGGCCGTCGATGCTGATGTGACCGTGTGTGATGATTTGGCGTGCTTGGAATGTTGTGCGTGCGAGTCCCTTGCGGAAAACGATTGTTTGTAGTCTGCGTTCGAGTATGTCCTCGATGGTTAAGTCGAGTACGTTGTCAAGTACTGCTGTTTCCTGCAGGATACCCTTCTTTTTCAGTTGGGCGAGCAGCTCGTTTTCCATCTTTGCGCGTTGCTCGGTTGTTTGGCTGACTAGTGAACGTGCGATTCCTCTGGATTTGGATAGTGTTGTTTTGTGTCTCCAGAGTTCATGCTTGTTTCTTAAACCGTACTGTCCGAGAAGCTTTAGTTCTTCTTGGAGTACGTCTTTGCGCCAGCGGAAACGTGGCGTATCGAATTTCTTACGCTGCTTCTTTGGATCTCCCATGCTTATTTGCCTCCTTCAGTTGCGCCTGGCTTAGCTTGCAGAGTCTTCTTCTTGACACCTAAAGATTTGCCTTGGCGACCAGTTGTTTTGGTTCTTTGACCTCGTACCTTCAGGCTGTATGCATGGCGGTATCCACGCCAAGACCTGATTTCTTTGGCTCCGTCAATGTCAGTTTTTATTTTAAATGCAAGGTCTGCGCCTAAATTGTGCTGGTCTTTTCCTGTTTCCGTGTCCTTTCGTCGGTTGAACATCCAGACTGGTATGCCATATCTGGCTGGATCCCGGATTACATCTTCGATTTTTGCAACGTCCGATTCAGTTAAGAGACCGACGCGGAGGTCAGGGTTTACGCCTGCCTTCTTTAGGATTGCGTTGGAAAGACTTGAGCTGATACCTTTGACATGCGCGACTGCGTAAGAAGTCTTATGGGTACCCTGTACATCGGTGCCCACGATACGAACAATATAGCGGTATTCCTGTGACATGCTGAATTTTCATCCGTTTTTTTAACTTGAAGCATATACGAAATGAGATAGTGTTTATTTAAACCTTCCCTAGTCCGTCTAGCTGTATTATTTTGGCAAGAAGTCAATTGGCTGGTTTTTTCTGCCTAAATTGGGGGCGCCAACTGATGATTCTGCGAGGGCTATTTTAGCTTTTGATGGTTAAAAGTGTATCTGTTTTTCTTATCCTATGGTAGTCATATAGAGTGTTTTTCTATTTGAAGAAGAATACAGATAGCACCCTTACACTTCAGCTCCCAACGAACTTTGCAGAAACAGCCATTTAATGAATCAACAAATGGTTTGGATTGCAGGTTGGTTATGGAATTATTGACTGGAGAATGCCATTAAACAGTTAAAAAAAGAAAGAAGGGAAAAGAGGGTTATTTATGGTCGTCTTCGGACAAGCAGCAATGATAGTACTACGCCGACTATGATGATCAGCACTATTATGGCCAGTGACATTGGTAGGAAGTATTGCTCAACCATTGATTGTGTGCCGGTTGTTGCTGTTGGCGCTGTGGTTGCGGGATTCATGAATGTTATAGGTGTCTGCGCTGTACTGCTAAAGTATGAGTTTGAGCCTTCGAATGTGGCTATGATCGTGTATGGACCCTCGATGTTTGGTGTAAAATTGTAGCTGTAGTGCCCGTTGAAGTCGGTGGTGGTTGAGCCGATTGTGTAGTAGTTGTTGTTTGAGTCGATGTATGATAGGGTTACTGGTACTCCTGTTGCGTTGGTGGGTTTAGGTGACTGCATGTAGAGGTACTCCATCCATCTGCTCATGTAGGGGTCTGCGATGGCTGGCGTGCCTGCTGCGGGGATGCCTAGGCATGTTTGGCCGGGGGATTGATCTGTGACTGTGCCGCTGATCTGCACCTGAGTTGGGCTGTTAAATACCGACGAAACCTCAATTGTTGTGGCCGTTAAGCCTTTGCCGTAGCAGTAGATGCGGTTGTCATACGCGTTGAAGGACATCATGTAGCCGTACGCTACTGGTAGACTTGAACCAGAGGCAAAGTTTAGAATGTCCCAGACTAATTCGCCTGTTGTTGCGTTTAACGCGTAGATTTTTGCGCCGCTAAATAGTGGTGGACCATAGTCGTGGCCTGTTTCTAAGTAAATCATGCCGTCTGCGACTGTTGCTTCATAGTTTCCGATGATCCAGAATGGGTTTGTACCGTATGGAGTGTTGGCTCCTGTGTCGCCTGTGCTAAAGTTCCAGATTTTTGCGCCAGTAGTCATATCGATACATACCACTTCTCCGCCGAAGGACCAACTATAGAGTTTACCGTATGCCGCAATTGCGCTTGTCTGGTCATAGTACGCGAGTGGGTTTGTGAAAGCCACTGTTGGACCCCATACTTTATCGCCTGTAGCTGTGCTGTACCCTGTAAATTCGAATGTTTCCTTCGTGTATTCAGCGTATGTTCCGTTAGATGCACCTGGAATCATCATTGAAGCCGCGAATGGTACCTGCGTCATGTTTCTAAGCCAAAGTATCTCCCCGTTATTCATGTTCACAGCTACCTTCATCAGCCAACCGGGGTTCCAACCGTACGCCGCGTACATGCCCGTGCCTGCTCCGAGAATCATTGTGCTACTATCTGGATCCCATGCGCTGTGGCCTGCATCGTCGAACACCCAACTCGGAATGGTTTTACCGTCTGATGTCGCGTTGGGTAGCATCACTGACCACATTACACCTGTCTCGTAGGGGTAGTTGCCGTTCTGCTGGAAGTTGAAGAATTGGCTGTTACCTGGGTTAACGCATTTGCTAGAGTTCCATAGCGATAGTGACTGTCTTGTTACGCCGCCTACTCTTGAAGAGTTAACGTATAGCTGTAGTAAGCTGCCGTCTGTACCCTGGAAGTTCTGTCGACCGAATGATCCGCCACCGCCTCCACCCCACACCGTGAAGAGGAAGTTGCCGGTTGCAGCATCAAAGCAGTCAAGGTTAGTGCTTGATCCGTTGGCTCTTGTAGCCCACAGATAAGTTTGTCCACCATAGGTGTTCATGGTCTTATAGACATAGATCTGCCCGCATAGCAGTACATCCTGAGAGCCATTTGCAAAGTAGTTGTTGTAGTTCTTCGTCCAAAGCATCTGACCTGTTCTTAAGTCTCTGGCTACGAAACCTTGGGTAAGCGAGTTATAGTTGGGCTGTGCCTGATAGTAGAGTATTCCATTCATAATGATTGGGGCAAATTTAGGCTGATACTGGAAGCCACTGTAGTAGTTGCTTTCTGCGTTTCCTCCGAATTCACCACCCATCTGACCTCCTGCCGCGCCAGGTACAAGTTGATCTGCCCAGACGATGTGGCCAGTTAGAGGTGCTTTAGTGTATGGGTTAAAGTTGCCTGCAAAGTTGTAGTTGCCTGTGTTAGCGAACTCTACGGGGCTAATACCTAGCCAGTTACCTGCATACTGCGACCAAAAGTGATTGAAGGCCTGTATAGGGTGATTCCAGTATTCCTCAGGCAGCGGATTCTCTGGGTAAAGTGTGTATGGCTCGTCGGTTACGGTGAAGGTTACGGTGTTGCTTGTAGCTGAACCGTATACGTCGCCTACGTTTGCATTGTTAAGGTTGGGGTAACCTGGGTTTCCCTGTGACCCGGTGAGTGTTTCGCCTGGGAAGTACATGACTGCTGAGTAGGTGCCAAGTTTGGTCGGCGTGTAGGTTGCTGAGTATCCACCTGCGTCGTCTGACATGAAGGGACCAAGTGTGGTTACTGCTCCGTCGGGGTCTGTGATTTTAATCGTCATGTTGACCCATCTGTCGCCGAAGATGCCGTTTGCAGTCGGCGGAGGCTTGTCGATCCACATGACCATCAGGGCAGTTTGGCCAAGTCCCACTCTTTCTGGGACTGCTTCAAGGTAAGCCCAAACGGGTATGGTGGTGCCTGGAAATTGAGCTCCGTTTACGTTGGGTAAAACTATTGCTGCGCCGAGCATTGAAAGGATAAGAAGCATTGCTGTTGCTATCGCAAAGGGTTTACTTTTCATAATTTGCATTTTTTCTTCTCCTATTTATTTGATAAGAAGTGCATTTTTGCGTTGGACAAAAGTCGCCCTCTTGCCAACAATTATCGGGTGATCGTCTTAAGTATAAAAAAGTTTGCCCCTTTTTAATATCATAGCTAGTTTTTTAGCACATAATAGAGAAAAATGGCTTAACATACAGGTGACTATGCGAAATAATCAATTACGTAAAAAAGGAGTACATACTCTGCATCTAATCAGGCATCGATTTGGGCAGAAACGAGCTCTGTAGAGGCGGAAAGTTCCTTCGCTAAGTTATTGAAGGCATCCTGAATTCTTGTCATCAACGCTGCATCCTCTACGATTCTTAATCCGACGTACTTTTTCTTGTTATACTTACCGTCATAGGCTAAAACGTCTATTACAGAGTAATTCTTCTCGTAAAGCTGCTTGATTATTTGGCATTCTTTATCTTTTGGATCGATTGATTGAATAGAGTAGAGTATCGCGCATGCAGCGCCGAATTCCAAACCTCCAGTGCTTAAGCCATGCTTCTGCCCAAGCTGTATTGCACCCATTATTCGTTCGCCGCTTTGAAGCTTCCTAAGAGGGTCTCTACCCACTCGGATGCAGTCGTCTTTGAAGGAGGCGCGGCAGCGAATCAGGAAATCCATAGTAATAGAGTTAATGTACTGCTTAGAGTCAGGGTTCTCCTTAAGCATCGATGGCCTTATTTCGTTGGTGAGTATGTTTTCAGCCAGTTTTAGCACTCTTCGGTCGCCCATGCCTTGCCCGATGGTTTTGTATCCTAAAAGCGCAGAGTACCAGCCGATTATTGCATGCGTACCGTTTGAGAGTTTGTTCTTTATCGCCTGCATAGATGTTATGTCCTCGACTGTTACCACTTGCCGCAGGTGATCAAGCAGGGGGCTGCCTTTCTCGGCGTATAGGGGCATATCCGGTTCACTGCTAAACAGGGTAATGTTGATTCTTGATAAGTCATTAGCGAACTGTGACATGCACAGAATATTGTTAACTACAGTGATCGCTTTGTCAAGTGTCTGGATTTCGTCCACTTGACTACCGCGGTATTGGATATCTTTAGCTGTGTAGGCTTCGAAGGCTTCGGTGAATTTCCTGAATTTACCTGAGAAATCAGAGATTGTTTTATGCATGCTTGATAAATTGATTTGCAGTCTTGAAAGAACAACATCTTCAGGCAGTCGTGAAACCATTCGGTTAACGACTGTGCCGCTGAAAAAGGTGTTTTCAAGTACCCTCTGAGCTTTTTCTTCGCCTGCAAGCTGTATAAGAGCATTTTTAATGTGTTTTTTAACGTAGTCGGCGGCGTTTATCTTGTTCATAACGATAAGTATCGTTAGGCTTTTACGGGTGCGCTCATAACGCTGCAGAAGGCCTTTGGCTATAATGGGAGCCTGCGTTCTTATCGCCTGCTCCGGAAGAGATAACCCCACAATCTGAACTCTACTGTACATCTGGATTACCTGCGGTTCATCCACCATGTCGATCAACTTTATGTTTGCGATCGTCTGGAAAAACGCAAGCCGTTCATACCCAACCTGATACTTACCAAGCGTGTTTACTATTCGGCGTATATGGTTGTTGCTTGTGACTCCGATGATCTGTTTAGGCCGCGTGTATCCATCCCAGTGAGAGAAAACCTGAGCGAGGTAACCGCCTCCCATAGCACCGAAGCCATGTATACCAGCAACCATGTAGCCGATGCTTTGCGGAAAATGCTCGTTTAAGCTCGGCAGGGGCATCTTGGGCATCTGCTGAATCAGTTCCTCAAGAAAATCGGTTAACTTCGCGTACGAGCGGAACGCTAACGCTTTTACTTCCGGGTCGGGTTCTTTTAGGTCTTTGATGAAAATAGGTAACCCCCCTGCTGCACTGGCCGCCAGCAACCCGTTTTGTGAGTCCTCAAAAACGAGGCATTTAACAGATTCACAGTTCAGCTCGCTTGCGGCTTTAAGAAATATTTCCGGGTCAGGTTTGCCCTTTTCTACTTCGTCACCGCATACGATTATGTCGAAGAACCGAAGTACACGGGCATTTATCAGGTACTCTTCAGCTATCTCGCGTCTAGTAGATGTCGCTAAAGCGAGGAGTAAACCGTTCTTCTTTAGGCGCTCCAGCAGATTGTAGATGCCTTCTTTTACGGGGACACCTTTTTCCCGTATATGCTGCCGTTCAAGCTCGTCTGCGCGCGCCCTTATCTGTTTGTATGGGTAATTGCCGCCGTATCGTTGTTTAGCAAGCTTTTCTGCGGTTACGGCGCTGACTCCAAGTGAATCGTAGAGGATTTGGTCGGATATGGCTTCGCCGAAGATCTCTTTTGATGCCTGCTTGAGCATTTCGATGCGCAGTCTCTCTGTATCGAATAATGTGCCATCCATATCAAAAATCGCGCCCTCTAAAGATATGTTATGAAAAATCATCCCTAATTTCCCTCTACTGACTTTTCGGTTACTAAGGACGGATTTTATTTAAGTGTTTTTAATTACCTTAATATACTATGTCTCCAGGTCTGCTTCTCGACAAAGCTTTTTCCCTTAGAAAACAAATTATACAGTATGCAGTCGAGAGAGGGGAATAGGCGCCTAAGTAAGAAGTGGGTAACACTTGCAGTAATAATCACAGTTGACCTTGTGCTTTCCGGCTCCCTGCTTGTCATTAACTACGCTGCAAGCGATAATAAGACAACAAATTTCTTCTTCGGCGTCGAAGTGGAGACTACAACGACTTAAAAGCTGTAGTGACCGAGGTCAAGAATTACACTAACTTGGTCGTGCTTGGGCTACCGCAGGTTTCAATAGACCGCGCCCTTCTGGATCAGAGCTGCGACTACATCTACAGCCAAGACCTGTACTTTATGGTGCTGTTCACCAACACATCCCAGTACAGCGGCTGGCAGAATTATACCCCCTCGCAGTGGGTTCAAGATGCCAAAGCTAAATACGCCGAAAAGTTTCTGGCGGTTTACCGCTGGGATGAACCCGGAGGAGACCAACTTGACAGCAGCCCCTACAAACTGGTGAAATCTGCAGAAAACTACTCCGACGCGACCCAGCAATACGTCAACGTGCTTAAACCAGAAGTAGAATACTACCAGAACACAGGCTTAGACGTGCTGACCGCTGACTATGGACTCTACTGGTTCGACTACGAAGCGGGCTACGATACGGTTCTGGCAGAGTTCGGCTGGAATAACAGTCGCTCAATGCAAATCGCGTTGGCTAGAGGCGCAGCAGAAGCGCATAACAAAACTTGGGGGGCCATGATAACCTGGACCTACACAGAGCCTCCCTACATCGAGTCAGGCGCTAGACTCTTAGAGGACCTTGTTTTAGCGTACAAGAACGGCGCAAAATACGTTGTAGTGTTCAATTACCCAGAGGTTAGCACCGCAAGTTACGGGCTGTTAGGGCAGGAGCATTTGTCTGCGATGAAGCAGTTCTGGAATTACAGTTCAACCTACGGCCCCTCGGGCAAATCCATCGAAACCGCATATGTGCTACCGGAAGACTACGGCTTCGGCTTTAGGAACAGCCAAGACACGATTTGGGGCCTCTGGAGCGCCGACGTCTCCACATCTAAAATCTGCAGCGACGTCAACATGCTTACTCAACTGAAAGGAGCAGAATTCGACATCCTCATTAACAACTCTACTTTAGCTAAGGACGTGAAGGGGCAGTATACTGAGTTGATTTACTGGAACGGCAACAGAGTAAACCCATAAGAGTTGCAGGTTGTTAGGGGACAGCGGTTGGATAAGAAAAAGAGGAATCAGTCATAGTAAAACTGTTGGTTTGCGGGTTGTAGGCGCATTGTATCTCGCTTATGTAAACCCAGAAAGCCATGGGGCTGTTATTCATGCGTTCAACTGACGGATAGAACGATATGCTGCTAACGTCTGTGTCCGGGGTAAAGTATACGGGTTTTGTTAGGCTGCCGCTGCCGTGGAAGCTGAATGGGATTTTTATGGCAGTAGCATTAGCTTGAATATATCCCTGTGCGCTATCTGCCATAAGGGATGCGTTATCGCAGCGGATAACCATGTAGAAATCGACCTGTTTCACGCCGCTACTATCACAGGTTATGCTAAACTGGCTTTGTTGCCCAGGCAAAATTGGATTTTGGGCTTTCTCTATCGAAAAAGAGACGTAATTAGGTCCCAAGGACATGTAGTAGGCTTGATAGAAAACCAAGCTTAAGACAATCAAAAAAGCATAAATCGCCCAGTTCCGTCTCCGCCGAATGTTCCGTAGCGACTTAAACCGTATAAAGCATAAGAGAACAATTATCAGGGAGAGGATAATTAGGAAAACGCAGGGCACAAAGTACAGGTTTGCAATCGACATTCCCACAGCCTCATTGGTTAACGCTTATCCAGAGGCCCTAGATAATGCGATGCTTTAGAGCATGGTATTCGTTTTTTAGCACACCAAAAAACGGGTGCTATTGGGGTTCTTTTCTGAAGAACAGCAAGACCACTGCTAACCCGACGATCACTGCGGCAACCGTTAGCATGACGAAAGTTGGCAGTGTATATAGATCCGCAGCCGAAGCAGCCGATTGAGGAGCAGCAGTAGGTTGTGCACCGCCAATACCCGAAGTAGTAAAATACGCTTCAGAACCATCAGGCTGGTTAAGAGGCAGAACCATAGTCACAGCTCCAGCTATAACTAAAGCCATAACCACGGCGAGAAGTGGAGCCATCAACATTTTACTATTCAAATCATGAACCTACCCCATTGAAGGAACAAACCGTTATTTAATGGTATTTTTTAGACAATCTGTTCTAACTTTCGAACAGCCAAAACCGCACGTAAAAAGGTAGCTCTTAAATCCATAAACATACATTCTTTGGCATTATGAGCTCCGACTCCGCCGATCAAAGCAAAGATGTGCTAAAGGGTACCACTCTTGAAGTGTACCGGTTCCTGCTGAAAAGCAGCAAGCCAGTCGGCACAAGGGAGCTGCAGCGGGCGCTGAATTTAAGCAGTTCCTCAGTCGCCACCTACCACCTCACGAAACTCGAGGACGCTGGACTTCTAAAGCGGGAAGCCGGCGGGTTCTCAGTAAGCAAGTACCTACTGGAGAACAGCATAAAGGTTAGTAAGTTTCTGGTTCCAAGATACTTCTTCTACGCGGTTTTCGCGGTCGCGGTTTTAGTTATCGAGTTGACGGTTCTTAGGCCGGCTGCGTTGTATCAGGAGTACGTTTTCTCTTTGGCGACGACTGCGGTTATGGTTGTGTTTCTCTGCTACGAGACCGTTAAAACATGGAAACGGGGCAGCTTATAGTTACCTAAGACGTTCTTGAAGGGCACTATATGCCTCGCGTGGCTGAAAATCTAGCCTTGTTAAGCCGAAGTCGCCCTTTGATGGGTTCTCGTCATGCAGAGCATACCAGAATACATGTGAGACTTTTCCATTGAAGAATTCAAGAGAATCTTTTAGGTACTGAGTTTGGGCTGATTCCGTGCTGTCAGTCATGTCCCTATGCAGTTTACTCAAATCAGGTTAAACCGCAGAAAAAAGCAGCGCTCAAACAGCCTTTTAACCTTTAAATAAGGGAGGGGGAGGTCACTCTGAGGTAGGCAGGTACCAACTCAGGCTTTCTTGATTGCCTCTATGACGTTTAATGTGGAGTTTATCCAGTGCAAGTATGCATTGAGTGTTGCCCGTAGAGCCACTGTGTCTTCTGCTGTTACGGTTAAGGTGAGGTTGCAGCCTTCTTTTTCGAGTTTGACTGTGGATCGATGTGTCGGCGGCGCTTTCGCTTCTGGCTCCAACGCGAAAAGCAGCGTATCGACCTGCCTCTCGGAAAAACTCAAATGAATCGTGGCCTTTGCTTCACTTGACATAGCGTACCCTAAACAGAATAAGCCAGAGATAAATAAAAACTAAAAATAATAATTGAAGGGAAGAAGAACCGTTTATTCGGATTCTTCGCTGGTTTCTTCAGTTACCTCGACTTCAGCTTCAGTTGCCGGCGCTGATGCCTGCGCAGCTGCCAAGCTGCCCTTAGCTGCACGTTTCGCAACGGCGCCTAGCTTTGTGCTTGGAGTGTATGCTCCGCCTGCAAAGGTGAACCCGCATTTCTTGCAGCTCCAGACGCCTACGCTTACGCGTTTAACGCGGACGAATCCGCATTGTGGGCATCTGTGTGGCTTTTTGAGTTCAGTGATTACTTTGACGTAGCGCTTTCTTACTGTGGCACCGTATCGAGGACCTAAACCTCGAGTTGGACCTACTTTCTTTGTCTTAGGCAACTTTTTTTCACCAGTTTAGTTTCTTTCTTAATTCGACTGCTTTGTCCAGAGCAATCTTTGAGGCGTCTAAAATCTGTTGCGGTGTGAAACAGCCTGATAGACCCTTCTGGATGGCGCAGATGTTGCCTTCCTCGTTTGTTGCAAAGGTAATGCGTGAATCCATCACTGACTCTTCCTCTAATGCTGGGTCGACGACGAGTTTGCCGTTGATTTTGCCGATTGTAACGGTTATTGGGTGGCTCTTCATTGGTAGCGGTGTGTAGCCTTGCTTGATTTTCAGTTCACCGTCTTTGATTTCGTAGTTTGGCATTTTAGTGTTCAGGAGCGCCGCCATAGCTGCAAGTGCTGAAGCGTCAATTAGGTTACCGTCATGGTTCAATACGTAGACATCAACGAATACGACGAAAACCTGTTTGCCTTCCTCGATGCAGAGTTTCTCAGTGTCAACCGCGTGGGATTCTCTAATACCTCTGTCGACGACGCGTGCGAGTTCAATACTGTTTTCATCTGGTGGACCTGGCTCGAAATTAGGTGAAGCGAGTGGTACGAGTTCCGCGTTAACGGTCATAACACCGTCTTTTGGTGTATCTGGGAACGGTTCACCTGTTTCAACCTTGACGCCGACGACTACTTCGGTTTTACCTAGTAATACACGTGCGGAGCCTTCTGCTTTTTCGATGATGCCCTGCTCGATTTTGATTTCTCGGGTGTCGAGTAAGGTTCTTCCGTCCATGCGTGTGCCTTTCTCGAGTAAGGCTTCAATTTGTTTTACTTTAACTTTAGTTACTAGTGATGACATTTTACTCTTCGATCTCCTTGTCGGTTTCCTTAACAACCATGTATTTGGTTTTGAGTGCTTCCTTCTGTATCTCGTAGATTTTCTTGCATCCGTCCATAGCCATGCTGACTGCTTTCTCGAATTCGGCTGGTGCAAGGATGCCATCCATCTGTAGCAGGGTGATAGCGTTTAGGTTAGGCATGTAAGCAACTGGGACATCTGCTGAGCCCAATTTGTCCTCGGCATCGTAGAGGTCTAGGACTACTTGGTCTTCGACTTTGCCTGCGGCGCATGCAACGACTAAGTCGCGCATTGGTACACCTGCGTCTGCGATTGCGAGTGCAGCTGCAGTGATGCTTGCGCATCTTGTTCCACCGTCTGCCTGCAGTACTTCGATGAAGACGTCTACGCCTGTTCTTGGGTAGAGTTCAAGGAATAATGCTGGTTCGAGGGATTCTTTGATGACTTTGCTTAATTCGACTTCTCTGCGTGATGGTGCAGGGGATTTGCGTTCCTGAACGCTGAATGGCGCCATGTGGTATCTTGCTCTTAGGACCATTCTATCGGCTTGTGCAAGGTGCTTTGGATGCATTTCTCTCGGGCCGTATGCTGCGGCTAAGATTTTGTTTTTGCCGTGTTCAATGTAAGCTGATCCATCTGCGTTTGGAAGTACGCCTACTTGTAGTTTAAGTGGGCGAAGTTCATCCACTTTTCTTCCGTCGCCGCGGATGCCTTTCTTGTCGATTAATTTCTCAGTTTTTTCGTTCATTGTTGTGTTTCCTCCGGTTGAGGTGGTTGTTTCTTTTCTTTCAATAACTGTGTGATACGATCTGTTAGACCGCTTGTGTGGGATTCTTCCTCGATTTTTCGGATTGCTTGGATTGCGACTTCTTCCTCTTCAGGGGTCTTGCCTGTGACGAGGATTACGCCGTTGAGTCCGAGGATGATCTGGCAGTTTGTTTCCTGCTTAATCATGGATATCATGGAGCCTTTGCGTCCGATGATGCGTGGAATCTTTGTCGGTGTCACTCTGAGGAGTTGGCCGCGTGTAATTTTTCCCAAGCCGGGCTCGCCGACTGTGAGTTGTGGGTCGTGTGCGCGGTCGTATGACGCGATTTTGGCTACGATTAAGTCGCCGGCGTTTAGGACTGCTGATAATTCGTCGTTTTGTGGTTTGAAGGGTCTGCTAAGGACGTCTGATGCTCTTAGCATGGCGGTGTAGGGTGATTTGATATCTACGGTCCAGCCGTTGAATCCTACTTCGGTGACTGTTCCGATGATGATGTCACCCATTTTTGGTACGTAGAATGCTCTTAATGCGACGACGTTGACTTTCTTGTTGTCGCTGTCTACGAGTCCAATCCTCTCGGCGTAAATCTTGCCGTTTTCAACGAATGTGTTTTCGCCGGGTAAATAATCGCCTTCGGCGAGTAATTCTCCGGGTGTCACGAGCTGTTTTTTTTCAAAGAATGTTGGCATAAATTCACCATTTTTTTGTTACTTAGATTATTTTTGCTTCTCCTGTTCCTTTAGTTGCATCGCCCAGTTTGTTGAGTAGCGAGGCATATGCGCCTGCTGGCAGTTCAAGTTCCCCGTACCATGATCCGTCGCCGCGCCATTCTTCTCGTTTTATGGCGCCTAAAGTTTTGATGGTGCCGTAAGCTCTTGATGAGTACTGGGCGGGGATTTTTACTGCGACTTTTACCTGCTCAACTTTGAGCGGCAGTATGGGTCTTAATAGTTTGATTATATCTTTTGCTTGCTCCTCGACGGATTTGTATGGGTCGATTGGGTAGCGGATTTGCTCCATGGCGTTTTCGATGCGCATCGGTGGATGTGGCAGGTTGGTTTTTGGGTCAACTGCCTGTCGGGAGATGAAGTCTATAACTTGTCTTCTTTTATCTTCGACCATTTTTCTTCTCTGGTCGGTTGTTAATTGCAGGGTGCCTTTTTTTATGATTTCGTCAGCAATTTTTAGCGGGTCGAGCGTTTTGAAGGCTTTTTTCATTGCTTCTTCGGATACTTTGGTGCCTTTGTTTGCGTCGCTAAAAATTATGTCTGCGGCTAAAACCTCAGATATGCCCGGGATTTTGCCGTTTCTGTAGTCTAGCGCCTTGTTGGGTTTTACTAGGATTTCAAAATGCTCGTTCTCTCTGGTCAAGCGTGCGACTGTGAACTTTTCACTCATCACTTTGTCACTTGCTTTGACCCAGCTCTTTGATGTATCCTTCGACTGTGTTGTCGTTTAGCATTTCCATCTTTTTGGTTGCGGCTGGAATGATTGCGATCTGTATTCTTGGCGGTAGCTGGCGTGTTTCGAGCGCCTTTAGGAGGCATTTTACTGCGAGTTTTATTGTGTTGTCGATTGACATATCATCTTTGTATTCCTCTTTTAGGATGTTGATGACTGTGTCTCTGCCTGCGCCGAGTGCTGTGGCTTTGTAGCCGCGGTATGTGCCGCTTGGGTGTGTTCCGAAGAGGCGAGGACCGGTTTTGTCGACTCCGCCGAAGATGATGGATACGCCGAATGGTCGTACACCTGCGTGTTGTGTGTACATTTGCTGGATGTCGCAGATGCGTTTTGTTACGACTTCTATGTCGATTGGTTCATCGTAGGTTAGTTTGTTGCTTTGAGCGTAGATTCTTGCCTGATCAATTAGTATGCGGGCATCTGAGCTTAAGCCGACGATGGCTGCTCCGATGTGGTCGTCAACTCGAAAGATTTTCCAGCTGTACTTTGCTTCTTCGAGGACCTCTATGTTTTCTTCTGACCCCAGGACTAAACCTTCTGAGGTTTGGATGCCAACGATTGTGGCTCCGCGGTTGACGAGTTCCATGGCGTATTCGACTTGGAATAGTCGCCCATCAGGTGAGAATACAGTTATTGCACGGTCATATGCTCCAGGAGCTGCAAATACGGACATAATATGTTAACCTCACTATAGACTCTGTACTTTTTCACAGACTCATACAAATACTATACTAAAAAGCTTCCTATAAAAGCAAAACCCAAAAATGTTAGGGTTAATGGATTATTAACACTTTTCTGCGGCTAAAATTGTTGTTTTAACAGCGGTCAATCGGCGTCTACACGCCTGTTTAGCTATGCGTTTTTTATTTTCCAGATTAGCCCCATTAGAATTTTAAGTCGGTTTTATAGCGAGAACTTAAATCCAGTGCAGACAACACGGAACGGTGTAATCTCTGATGTACAGGATGGGAACCATGCCTAATTCACCCATGAAATGGAGCCGTCGAAAATTCTACGCTGGAATCTCAGGCTTGGAATAGAGGGTGTTGGTATGGTGGGTGGATATGTAGGCGCCAGAGGGTCCGCAGCATAAGCAGGCATAACCATTAAACCTGATAAAGAGAAGGCGAAGCTGAGGATGAACAGTACAGTCAAACTTTTACTGAGTTTGTTCATGGACACGTCTGAGGTGCAATCAAATTAAAGGGTTCTTGTACAGGTTCCTTGACAAGGCTTAGTCAAGATTTCTAATGTAAACGAGGGTTTGCTGATTAACTCTTATATCTAAACAGAACAATAGGGAAATGAGGGCTAAAGCTTGAGCAGAGAACAGGAATTAAATGTGCTGACGATTGGGCATAGCACACGCACAATGGAGGAATTCCTTGAGCTGCTGCAAATCTACGGCGTCACCCTCCTAATCGACGTGCGTACCGCGCCGCATAGCCGACATAACCCCCAATTCAACAAAGAAACCCTCCCCGCCTACCTCAAACGCTATGGCATAAAGTACCTGCATCTGCCCGAAATCGGCGGCTTGCGCCACCCTAAAGCCAACAGCATCAACCTTGGTTTGGAGAACCTGAGTTTTCGGGGCTATGCGGATTACATGCAGACCAAGGACTTCGCGGATGCGCTACTCAAAATTGTGGCGTTATCACGTGAGAACCGTGTGGCGTTGATGTGTGCGGAGGCGCTGCCGTGGAAGTGCCACCGAAACCTGATCAGCGACGCTCTTGTGGCAAGACGCATAAAGGTGCTGCATATCATAAGCAAAACCGACACGATTACACATCAGTTAAACGAAGCTGCACATGTGGAAGGCGGCAAGGTAACGTATCCGCTTTATAGCAAGGAGACGCCGCAGAGGACACTTGGCGATTTTGGGTCAGCTTAAATCTTATATGCATAACCGTCTGTTTGATTATCGGTGGCGGCTGTCTTGAACTTTAAGCCCCTTCGAGTACTTTTTGGCATCGCTCTCATGTCACTGTTGCTGGCGCCGTTTGGCATTTATCATTCTTTTTCGGAAGCCAGCGTTATGGGTTCGCTTTGGGGGTATCATTTGCCGATTGGCTACCTTGGGCTTGTGGCAGGATTGCTTGTGGTAGCGTATCCCAAGACAGGGTTGACTAAAAAAGTAAGTTTGAGCTCCCTGTTGATAGTAATCAGAGTTCTTTTAATAATAACCCAAGCACTTACAACAGAAAAGTACTTTGCTGGGCTAATACACGGCGCTACCTCCAACACGGCGATGATTGATATTGATTACCCCTTTGGCAACTGGCTGGTTTGGGGGCTGATTTTTGTTAGCGTGGCAGGTGGGTTGCTGCTTAATGCAAGGCAGAATATGAAGACGTTGAGCAAATAGTCTCGTACTTCAACCGGATACTTGCGACTTCGGAAGCTGACTGCTCCATTTTGCTGTTTCCTCTTCTGATTTTTTGCTAAGGTCAAGCAGCAGCCAAACCACCAGATTGGCGGCGACTACGCCCAATAGCATGAACGCTGGCAGCAGAAGATAGAAGTCAGATTGCGGCTGCAGCATCACCAGTACAAAGACGCCGCCGATTGCACCGGTCAGGTTGGCAAGTAGGAAAAGTAGCTGGTTCTCGTTCTTTATGCCTGAATCAACCTCTTTAGGAGTGGAATTGGGGGAGGGTTTTTAGCTGTTTGTTACAGCCGCTAAACTGCAAACTAGAAAAAGGCCTGTTTTTGCCTGTGCTGGTTGTACTATCGCCAAAACCAAACAGCAACTCTTCCCACCAGCTGATTTAAAACTGCAATCTTTAGCTTAAAAATAAGGAAGATGAAATAGCAGCGCCGACTACTCTTATTCTAATTAAAATTGTTTTTCCATTTAGCCGAGGAAGCTGGCTAGCCGTGTCATGCCGATAATCTCTTCAAAGTTTAAGCCCAGCGCGTCAAGCACCTGATCAAAAGTCGCCTGCAAGTAAGCCACGTACTTCTCTACGTCGATTTCGTTTCTGGACGCCAACTCAACAGGTTTAACACCTGCATTCTCCTTCGCTGAAAGATTCTGATTTCCCGGCTTCATAACCTTAACGAAGCTGATTAAATCGCCCGAGCGGATTTCTTTACCGCTTTTCTCAAGCATCCTCGCCGCCTTTACATGCTGCGGGGTGGTCTTTGTGTAGGCGGATAATTCGTCGCCGAGTACCATATGGAAAGCGAGGTCACTGTTATCTCCCCACTCACGGCGCTTTAGCGTGTTATAACGTTCGCGGACGATTTGGGCGATTTCTTTTTTGGCTTTCTCGAAGTCCTGCGGGTTCTTAACCTGCCCCAGCTTACCCTTCATCTGGTTAAAGGCGTCCTTGATAAAGATGGGAATATGCTTCTTCTTACCTGTCAAGCCCTTAACATCAACTGAGCCATCTTCGAGTACGCCTAGGTAATTCTTTTTGCGGCTGCTAAAAACTGCGTAGCGGTAGGTTTTGTCCACGTCGATGCCCATGCCGAGTTCGTGCTCCGTATAATGGACCACGTCCTCGATTTGTTCTTTAGTGGGGTTTTTGAGGAATAAGCTGTCAGTGTCGCCGTAGAGCACCACGATACCCACGGTGCGGCAGTGGGTTAAGATTTGGGTGATGCTGTAGCGACCGATGGCTGCGGTGGCTTCGGCGACTGGCGGACAGTAGAGATCGAAGCTGTCGGCTCCGAACACGCCGTAGCTTGCGTTCAAGATGACTTTAAGCGCGCCCTGAGCGATGCTGTACCAGCTTCGAAGCTCGGGCGGCAGCGACTTGTCTTTGGCTTTGCTCTTGTACCAGCGCACACGCAGGTCACGCAGCGAACCGATCAGGAGGCTCTCAAGCGCACGTTTTTCTATGCAGACCCAATGCTGAGTATCCGGAATTGGCTTTTTAGCTCTGCAGTCTGGGTGGTTACATAGGATGGATTGGTAGCCCAGATTCCAGACTTTTATGATGGATGGGTATAGGCTGGGGAAGTCCATGACGGCGACGTTAAAGTGCACGCCGGGCACTGGTTCGACGACGATGGCTCCCTTGTACTTTTTGCCTTTAATCACTGCGGTTGTGCTGGTTTTGCCTTTTTTTGTGAGTATGTCTTCTGCGTTGGGGATTAGGTAGCCGCGGTTGCGGTGTTCGCGGTGCATAAAGTTGCGGATCCATCGGCTGACTCCCTGTCGGCTCACGTCCTCCATGGGCATGGATGCGATGCGGGTGAGCACCAGCAGAAGCTTCATGGCGGAGTCATTGTCGTGGCTGGTTAATTTGTAGGTGATTTCGCTGTCACGCAGACAGTACGCCGCAAGTTCACTGTAGTTTAGGTCGCCGAAGGCTTTTTCCAGATGGATCTTCTGGGTTCCGATAAGTGCGCAGCCGACGTCGTCTAAGCTGACGTCTTTGTATTTGCCTCCGTAAGCGTACACCTGCACTGAGCGGTTAAAAAAGAATTTATAGAGATCAATGTGGATGCCGTAGCGTAAAAGGCAGACTCGTTTACCGACTTCTATAGGTATGTCCCATCGCTGGAAGCCTAGGTTGTAGGCGCGATGAGCTAGGTAGCGGAGATCGAAGTCGTCGCCGTTGAATGTGAGTATGAAGGGGTAATCGTTTAGGACGGCGAAGACTTTCTTGATGAGTTCCGCTTCGGAGTCGCAGTACTCGACTTCTAAGCCGCTGGTAAGCTGTGGGTCGCCGTCCTGCATGCCCTCACGTTTTAGCACCAGCACTTTTTTGTCGCCGTCGCTGCTGTAAATCGAGCAGGCTATGACGGGGCAGGCGCCTTCTCGTGCGTCCGGCACGCGGTTAGCAAGTGGTGAGTACACTTCGATGTCTATTGCGGCTCGTCTGAACTGCGGTGAGGGATACTCGAGCAGTTTAGCCCAGTTTTCGGCGTAACTCTGCTCCTCTTTGGTGCAATCTTTGAATACTTCGCGGATTTTTGCAAGGTTCTCGGAGGCTCTGTTGTCTGTGACTGCAAGGAGGTTTCCGTCTTTAACCTCGTAGATCATGCCGGGCAGCAACTGCCTATCGTAGATGTATGACTGGTAGTACTTGATTTTTGATTCCCAGATTTTTGCGCCTGCATCTTGCATTTTGGCGCCGAAAACTTTAGGGAAATCCTCAGGGATGATGTCACGGATGGTTTCTCCGGGGCGTCCTCCGATAGCGAGTGGATCTTTGCAAACGATTTTTGTTACTTCGACTTCTCTGTCGTTTAGGGGATCTACTCTTTTCACGGTTTCGAAGTGGTCAAAGCCGCTGTGAGCTTTTACGCGGTCAAAGAGCTCCATTTCCTGCTCTGCGATGCTTGTTATGCAGTAGGGCAGGTGCCCGGTGTTGTCATACCAGAAGTAGATTTCTCCCTCGACTGGCTCGTAGAGTTTTAGGACGGCTTTTCTCTGTTTACCGTCATATGACGCCGAAATCAGGTAGGATGGCGGAAGATTTGAGGGTGCTATCGGGGGGAATTTACGTTCCCTTTTTACGCGTTTTACTAATGCAGGGGGTGCCGCTTCAGTTCTAGCTGGAGCTTGCTCCTGTTGGGGTGGCGGGGCTCGCGCTTTAACCTCTTCTTCGATTTGAGGTTTAGCGGGTTGAATAAACCATTTGTCGAGTGTGTTTGCCATCCCATTTTTCCCTATGCCCCAGTATGGTGCATTGAAGCCTAAAAGCGTTTAGTGGGGGAAAACGGCAGAGTTCTCGATGGAATAATCAGCGAAAAAAAGGCCTTTGAAGCTGATGTTTATTCGGTGTAGTATCCGTTTATGTTGTTTAGCACTGACTTGATGCGTGGTTTGTGTACTTTGTGGATGTGGATGTCTACTTCTGCTTTTGTGTCATAGATTTTTCCGCATTCTGGACACATATATTGGCCTGCGCGGGTTGTTGGGGTGCTTCGGCGTTTGATTATTTGACTCAAATCCCAAATCCTCCTAAACTAAATTAAGAAAAGGGAAAAGTTGCTTAACAGAATGTGTGCAAGCTTTGCTGCTACGCACTATTCCTCTTCGTGTTCTTTGCCTTCCTCGATTAGTTCACGGACGCGTGGACCGCCTTTAGCGCCGCCTTTTTTGCCTGCTTCCTGTACCGTCATTTTTCCTTTTTCGTTTTCTTCACTCATTCGCCTTCTTGACAAATATGTCACCTCCATAATTGGAGCTTGCTATAGAACACATTGAAGCTAGCAGCGTTGGTAACTTGATAAATTTATGTGGCTGCCTATGTGAAGTAACAGCCTTGGTTTTTGAATTACTTATTAGGGGCACTGCATTTGGTTGGGTGTGTGATTTGATTTGTTGCGGGAAGCCTACACAATCGCCATCGAAACCCTAAGCTGGATGGAGCTACGCAGATTAAACGAGCGCTCAGCATTAGTACGAACCGCTAAGCAGCTAAACATAAACAACCCCGGAGCAATGCGTCTAGCCTACGGATTGATAGTGGAGACGACTCGCCGAAAAAACGTTATAGACAAACTCATTAACAACGTGTTAGCGCCGAAAACGTTAGGCGAATATGATCAGGGCTTGCAGGCTTTTCTGCGCCTCTACGTATACCAGACCCGCGTGGTAAGAAACTGGGGGAAGTACAACCTTAAAGAGGCAGAGGCCATCGCGAGCTTGGGCCGAAGCATCTTGGGCTGGGAGGCGATGCGTGAAATCGAACCCTACCTCGGCTTTTTGCTTACGCGGCAGATTGCACCGATAATCGCTGAGGCACCTGTGGCGGAGAAAATCGCATTACAGACCTTTAATCCCACATGGTTTGTGGAGTACTGCTTCAAGCTTTTTGGTAAAGAGGGCGCCGCTGCGTTTTTGCAGGGGAATTTGAATCCGCCGCCGACTTATATCCGCATTAATACGCTGGCAGGCACCGAACAGGAAATCCTCGGCAAGCTCGAAGCGGAAGGCATTAAACTCGAGAAGACCGAACCATTGAAGTACACTTACAAAGTCCTGGAATCCAAAGAGACGCTTAACAACTCCGCGAGTCTCAAAGCGGGTTTGTTCTATGTGCAGGATAAAGCCAGCTGCTTTGCTTCAGAAGCCGCGAACCCCGCCTCTGGCAGTACTGTTTATGATGTATGCGCTGCACCCGGAGCAAAAACCACTTTCCTGGCACAACTCATGGGTAACAGTGGCAGTATTGTTTCGCTGGATTTCTCAGCTAAGCGCATGAAGACCTGGCAGAAGGAAACCCGACGAATGCACGCCGCCAATGCTGAACCGGTGGTTGCCGATGCAAGAGTCTCAATCCCAGTAACAGGCGAGGCGGATTTGGTTGTTTTGGATCCGCCATGCACCAGCACAGGCGTTTTTGCGAAGCAGCCCTCCGCAAAATGGCGCCTTAGCCCAAAAAGCATCCAGAACATGAGCGAGGTACAGTTACAGCTGATTAACAACTGCGCTGATAAAGTCAAACCCGGCGGCACCCTCACATATTCAACTTGTAGTATTACAGAGGAAGAGAACGAGGGCGTAGTAGAAGCCTTCCTAAAAGCCCACCCAGACTTCCGGCTTGTTGAGATCGAACCGAAAATCGGTGTCCCAGGACTCAAAGGCTTAACAGCATGTCAGCGCCTCTACCCACACCTGCATGACTGCAACGGGTTTTTCGTAGCTAGAATGCAGAGAGTACAATAGGTAGCTGATTTCTGCAATTTTTTCTTTCTTTGAAGATGCAGGGTATCCCTCTTGTTTCAACAACAACCAACGGGCTATGCAGAAACGCCTGTTTTGATGTTGGGCTGCGGGTTGTATTGCAGTTGGTTGCATTTTAATTCTGCAAGCAGTTCGATTCTTGGCTATGTATTGTCGGGATTTAATTTTTAAGTTAATAGAAGAAGAGAGTGCAGCTCTGCTACATCATCTTCTAAACTTTTTGCAGAAACAGCCGTTTTTGTTTCTGCAGTTGGTTTGGATTGCTGGCTGGTTGAGGCGACAGTACAACCTACAGAATCAAAAAACAAAATCGCCGGTTGTCGAAATCAGGGGATTCCCGAAAATTTTATTTACAGCACCTATACCGCTAATTACCAAGGGCTCGTTTGTAGAATAATACGCCGCTCTGCAGATAGCCAGATAATTACGCTAAAAATCAATCATAAGTGTGACTCAAATGAATATAAAAGACCTTCAGCGCCTCTCAGTAGTTGGTTTAGCTGCAATACTGCTGCTTCCCGCAGTGTTTGTAACTACACCAGCCCTAGCTGAACCAACATGTTCCGTGATGATTACCTCATCACTTAGAGGCTCTGTATCGCCAATCAGCGTACCCATAATCATGGATGGACAACCCACCGGCCACAGTACACCCTGGAATTTTACAGGACTAACAGGCGTACATAACTTCACCGTTCCCTACGAAGATTCAGAAGGGCATCCATTTAGAATTTGGAACAATGACATACCCAATAAGGGTAACTTTTATACCACCATCACTCTTTCTGCTGAAAATGCCTCCGCAACCAACGCGTATAACGCATGGTATGATTTAGCTTTTAACAAATCAACGATGATTTGGCCGCAGAACCGTTACTTTGTAACTCCAAATGATCCAGCAGTCATTGCAGCCGCCGGCAACATGACATGGAACGAAATACTAGACTGGATCGTAATCAACATAACACCAGACACGTCGATTGGTCGCTATTTATTCCCGAACGAGACACTTGCATTAAATGCAGGGGTTTGCAGAGAATTCTCAGGATTGGCTGTGAGTATGCTTGAAGCCCGCGGATACACAGCATACGTAGTAGCAGGCAACACCACAGGGCACTTAGATATTAACCACGCGTGGATTGCTCTAGAACTTAACGGGACCCTCTACCATTATGAACCCCAAAACGAATGGGATAATCAGCCAGAGCCCGTGAGTTGGGCAAATAATCGAACAGCATGGTACTTCTACAACGACAAAGTCTTTATCCCTGCAACTGCCACCATAGACTTACCAACGCTAACCACTGAAACCTATAAAGTTACAATCTTAGCAAGCAGCACTGGCAATTTAACAAAAAAAGATCAGGTTCAGGCACAGATTTTTCTAGATGGCAAAGACACAGGCTTTATGTCGCCGCATACTTTCTGGAACCTTAAGGACAATCATACCTTCACAGTAGCGTTTCGGGATGGCAGTGGGAATCCATTCTATGCATGGACTACTAATGTACAAGGCAATAGATGGTTTCCTTCAATTGTAACAACGGAAGGAGGAACGTATTGTGCAATATATTTCCCTAAAATAGACCTTACACACCCGTCGCCGGCACAGATGCAGTACTTTATTACGCCACAGGATAAAGCGGTTGTAGTAGCTGCCAGCGATAAGAATTGGAGCCAAATCGTCGATTACATATCAAGTCTTGCTCGCATACGTGACCATGAGAACAGCGACCCCGTTCTGTTTCCCAATCAGACGCTTAATGGAGGTTATTACTTGCCAGATTATGCTCTGTTGTGCTGTAGTATGCTTCTAGCTAACGGATATACAGCATATTATGCGGGAATGACTGAAAATCCATGGACTGCATGGGTAGTAATAGACATAAATGGAACATTAACGTCCATAAACCCCTATAGACCAATGGCTAATTATATTATACCAAGTGCAAAAGCTGACTACTTTGCAAATCACACCGGGATGTACCCAGCCATTGTCACAGAAAAACCTATAAAAGCGCCGCCAACGCCCACTCCAAGCGCTCAACCAAGTACCACATCTTCACCTTCAAGCACCATATCCTCAACTTCGCCTACGGCCAAACCCACCCCAACCAGTACTTCGAACCCAAACACCCCACCTCCATCACCAACCGAGCAACCTCAATCAGCACCTGAACCCTCAGCGACAGTCTCAGAAACCCCAGCCTTCATAACGGTAATAATGCTTCTGGCAATAACAATCACAACATTGATTCTAACAAAAAAGAGATTAAGAAAAAGCAGCGGACAAACTATTTCTTCATTATATTCTTGAACCTTGTGTTGCTTATCGGGTGGTGACTGAGGATTTCGCCGTCGTTGATTATGCAGAAGGTGCCGAAAGCACAGGGGGAACGCTGGGCAGCCTCATGCGTATTGAAGTCAAGCAGCTTCGCGGATAAGCCCATCTCTTTCGCTGTTTCCAATATTGCGTCCACGTTCTTCACGGAGTAGGGACACTGGGGCGAGCGGATAACCGTTAAACCTTTAGAGTAGCTCTCGGTTGAGGGAACCGCGAATTTGGGGTTCGGAACCTCAGCGTCGAATTTTAAAGCTAACAATTCGAAGTCGGGTTTAGCTAACTCGACCACGTGGAAGCCCTTCTTGACGAAAATGTCTTTTTTAGCCATGAACGAGCCTTTGCGGGTGACCACCGCTACGCCTTTCATGCCCTGCGTTTTAGCCTCATCTATGCAGGTGTCAAGCATCGCTGAAGCGTAACCTTTCCCCTTGTACTGGGCTCTGAAGCCGACGAATATACAATGTATAAACATGTAGCCTTCGGCGGCGACGGGGCGATGCGCATACTTCCCCGGCAGGTACTCGAGCATCCCCTGATAACCGCCCTTCTTCGAGATAAGCGCCTTAATCCGCAGCCCCTTGGGGTAGTACTCTTTGAACCAAGCGATTTTACGCTGCAACTCCAAATGCTTCTCCACATTGCTGTAGCCGCAGACGCCATAGTCAGCTATGTTCTCTGGTGTCAAATCGATTATTGAGATATCATTCGAATCGGTTTTTCCGGACACAGAAAGCCCCAGAAAGAATTGGTGGAGTGATGTGTTTAAGCCTTTTTAACATGAAAAGCTCAGGATATAACCTGAATCAGTGTGCCTAGCAGCGTAAAGAATGCTACAATTAACGAGATTGCCAGTACGATGCGTTTCTCGCTTAGCGGTCGGTGATAGGTAAGGGTTGTGACGAGGCTTTTTCGAGCATCCGAACAGAGTTTTTGACCGTCAAAAGTTACTGCAGCTTTTTTCTTCGTAATGAAAGCGGAGAGCAGGATAATGGAGCTGTTGAATATGAACGGCAGTATCGAGATAACGAGGTTTACTTTCATGTCAGAGATAATCGCAAATGCAGCGATAGTCATGCCGATGGCGAACGAGCCCGTGTTGCCCACAAAGATTTTACCCGACACATTAAGCGCTGCCAGCACAATCCAGAACAGAAGCGGCCCAAGCATTAGCAGCCAATTAGGCGAGAACACCATTAACCCCGCTATGACGATGGCTGGGCAGACTGATTCGAGGCCGTTTAAACCCCCGAGTTGGTTCACGGTGTTAGTGACTATCATCACGATTAGGGGCAGTATGATGTAGAAGTAGGCTACGCCGAAGTCGATTACTCCCAGGAATGGCAGTGTGATTGATGTTCTTGCACCGATAGCCTGCGCATAGTAAATCAGCGGTAACGCAGCGATCAGGGGCATGAATGCTTTGTAGCGCCATTTCAGGTCAATCCAGTCATCCATCATACCCATGAAGCCGCCGAACAGTACACAGGCTGCCAGCGTGAAGGCCGCTGATACATGTTCGGGGCTAGCGCTTTGCTGCAAAAAGTAAACCAAGAAAAGATAAACGGTGGTGAATAGGACGTAAAAAACGCCTAAACCGTTGAGGATTAAGGGTCGACCAACTTTGTGCTGGTCGGGTACCTTTGGGAACACTACAGTCGCTTCCTACCCAAAGTTATGGGTTGGCTACGTTGTACGCTTGCCAGTTGATCTTGTAGATGCCGACGAGTGGTACTAGTCCGCCGTATTGATCTGGCTGCGTGTTGATGCCGCCGATGTATTCCATTTCGAGGTATTTCGGTGTTGAAGCGACGTGATCTGGGCTTATTGTGTATTGGCCTTGGCTGTTGATGTTCTCGATGTATTTTAGTTGCATGTCGTAGAGTATCATCTCGATTGTGCTGTTCATGCCACGTTGGTTCCACTCAAACTGGTTAGAGGTTTGGCTGGTTGCGCCGAAGTAGCTTTCAGCTCGTACTGTAGCGTTATCGGTCCACATGTCTTGGGCGCTGATTAAGCCTTCGTTGATGAAGCGGGTACGTTCGCCTGCTGAGATTCTTGCCATCCAGACCCATTTGCCCTCGTCGCCGTAACCGATGGGTATAGCATAGTATTGGCCGCTTGACGGTGTTACGTATAACACTTCAAAGACCACGATGTACTGTATGTTGTCTTGGCCGTATGTGGTTAAGCGTGCGAGGCTCTGGTTCTCGTTGGCCATGAAGGCGAAGCCTAAGTCAGCGATCTTGGTCGAGTTAACCGTGGTGTTGTCGGCGAGTGTTGTTACGTTTCCTAAGTCACTTAGCCAGTTGCCGTAGTCCCACCAGCTAGCTACAACCGTGGTTGAGTTAGCGTTGTCGTTTAGCCACTTTAATGCATAAAGCCATGCATCTACCGGCTCAGTGAGGCTTGCTCCGCCAAGCGGTAAGCTTGAAGCGCTGATGGCTGTTGGAACATACGCGTTAGATACAGCTCTTGGGGTACCGCCTGATTGGGGTGTAAAGGCAAACGCAGAGACCAGCAGCATGAATATCACGATGACGGCTAAGCCGCTGTATTCCCTGCTGACACGTGCCAGTTTACGTTTGGATTTAGCCAAGTTTGTGGGTGCCGCTTGCAGTAGCGCAAAGAATGGTTTGACGCAGCCCATTATGCCTATTGCTGCAACCACTGCGAATGCTGGAGCGAAGATTACTAGCAGTCTGATCATTGACGAGGCAAAGTATAGGCCTGTCACTGAGAAGAGCAGCAGGAACACGTTCCTGTTCGTCGGGTTGCGTAGTGTGAAGAACATGCCGACTAGGAAGAACAGGATCGTCACACCGAATTCAAGGTAGAGGTTGCCCCATGCAGAGATCCTCTGTTCAGCTACTGAATCGATCAGTGGCGAAGCAGCTCTGATGAATGGGTTGATTACCGTGACGAATTTGCCTGCGATGTCTGCAAGTGAGCCGGTCAGCCATAGAGCAACGAATGCTCCAATTATGATGACTATTGCGGCTACCATCATGGTTAATTTGTTTTTTATTGTGATGTTATTGCGCATGAGCTCTGCGACTAATAGTACAATGAATACTGCGCCTACTGGAAGCACCGCACCAGAAGTTAAGTATCCGAGCCCGATGTAGGGTACTTTTGTGCCTATCATTAAGCCAATGCCCATGATGATACTGTAGTTTACTAGCATTCGTGGTGTGTACCGCTTGAGAAGTACCAAGACGAATACGAAGAGTGCTGCTAAGTCAAGGATGTAGTACGCTGCACCCCAGCCTGCGATGAAGTAAGCCAGAGACAAACCTGCGCCTACCGCGTAAATTAACGAGGTTCTAAGGGAGCGGTTGCCATCCATGCAGCGCATGAAGAAAAACAGGAATAATACTAAACCGAGTACACCTGCCACTTCTGTATCGAAGAAACCAAGCGAGCTTCTTTGCAGATAAGATGGCGCTAACGCGAGGAATAACGCAGAGAATAAACCGACTGCTCTGCCGCCGAAGTCTTTACCTATAAAGTACATGATGAAGCAGGATAATGCAGCTATTACTGCTGGGAGTATAGAGCAGAAAGTCATCAGGTCTACTTGACCGAATA
>JAAYYI010000038.1 GCA_012515445.1 Candidatus Bathyarchaeota archaeon
AAGCTGAAGTTTGTGACTGCCTGAATATATGCTCCGTTCCAGCTTGATGTTCCGTTTCCACCGCTTTCGTTGGGGTTACAGTATGCATATTCGATGTTTGGGTTGAACCATGGCTCAACGTTTGGTAATGCTGATGCTGTTTTTGTGTTCATTAGGTACTGTAGTGGTATGATTGCTGCTATTCCGATTGAGATTGCTAGGATGCTGCATAGGATTAGTTTTTTTTCTATTTGCATCTCGGTTTTTCACCGTATTGTGTTAGCGGTGAGGGGGCATATAATACTCCCCCAAGAACGGGGCTGTTCTCGCAAAGAACGCCTAAGGGCTTGGCCGCCAAATCCTTTAAACCCTGCCCAGCGCCCCTTTTTTGTGGTGTTTTGTTGAGTAATCGTTGGGTAGCGGTGATAGTCACCGCTTTCTTTTTTGCGTTTGCTTTTCTGATTCAGTTGCAGCAGAAGTTGACGTTTGGGTTATGGTTCCAAATCAGCGATTTACATCATGAAACCTTCGCTATAGCTGCTGCTTTGTTTGGATTGGGTGTGCTGGTTGGTTCAGCGATTACAAAAAGCAGCGAAGTCACCTGACTATGGCCTTGAGTTTTTTGGGTTACGGCGAATAAGATGACTTGGTGAGTTTCTCTGCGCCGGTTTCAGTGACGAGCACAGTATCCTCGATTCGTACGCCGCCATACCCGGGCAAATAGATTCCTGGTTCATCTGTTACAACCATGCCTGCCTGTAAGATGTCTTTGCTTTCGGGGCTTAGTACTGGCGCCTCATGCACTTCTATGCCGACGCCGTGCCCCAAATTATGCACAAAATAGCTGCCATAACCTGCTTTATCGATAACGCGCCAACCCGCATAATCCACCTTCTGCGCAGCTACACCCGCCGCAATCTTATCAAACGCCCTCTGATGCGCACGTTGCACGGCTTCATAGATTTGCGTCTGTTTCTCCGTAGCTTTACCCGCTATGAAGGTGCGGGTGATGTCTGAGCAGTAGAACATGTTTTTCGCTCCTAAATCAACGGTGACGAAATCGCCCTCAGAAATGGTTTTCTCGAAGTTGGTGCCATGTGGATATGCGCAGCATTCACCAGTCGAGACGATGGTTTCAAACGCGACGCCATCTGAGCCAGCCTTTCGCATGGCGTATTCAGCTTCGGCTGCAATCTCCTTCTGAGTTACGCCGGGGCGAATCATTTCAGACGCCGCCTTCATGCCAGCGTCAGCCATCCTGCAGGCTTCCCTGATTAAGCTTATTTCCTCTTGGTCCTTAACCGCTCTTAGCGTGCGGAATATCTCAAACACCGGTTCAAGTTTCTCTTTCCCACCTACCGCTACGGCTAAGGCTCGCCAAGTTTCGATCGGCAGAGTATCCACGTAGAGTTTAGCTTTTGTTTGCCCGGCGATTTTCTGCAATACACTTTCGCCGCGTTTTATCAACTCAACGTTGAAACCTTTTACTTCGGCTTTTGCCTGCTGGTAGTTGGTGCCTGAAACGTAGAGGGTGGCTTCTCCAGCTTCCGGTATGAGGAGCGCGGTTGCTCCGGAGAAGTTTGTGAAGTAAGTAATGTTGGCTTGGTTGAAGACTGCAAATGAGCCATTCTTTTCCTGTTGTGCTGCTGCTTCTATAAGTTTCCCTGTCCGCATTAAAGTGATTCACCTAATGATGGGAGGCTAATTAGTTGGTTAAAGTTTTTGCTTTTTTCATTTAAAAAACCGATTAAGTGTCGAACTTGCCCGTCCGTAACACCTTATTTTTCATATCATTCGCATATATACACGGGGAATTCGTAGAGTGTTTATCAACATCTTTTTATACTTTTTAATATGTACCAATATTCTAAACTCTTGGAGATTGAACGTTTGTTCGGCTACGCAGGTAGAGTCTTGTATGTCGATTTAACAACGGGCAAAACACGCACCGAAAAACTGCCGCAAGAAACCGCAAAATCAGTAATCGGCGGCATCGGTCTAGGCATGCACTTCTGGCTAACTAACTCAAAAGCCAAAGTTGACCCGCTATCACCAGAAAACCCCCTTGTCCTAGCTATAGGCCCACTATCAGGAACAATGTTCCCAACAGGCGGCAACGGCCACGCCTTCATATCCAAGTCACCACTCACCGGCGGAGTAGCTGAAGCCGTAAGCCACGGCACGTTTGGCACCGAACTGAAACGCGCCGGATACGACGCAGTAATTATCACCGGCAAATCCAAAAAACCGGTTTACCTCTGGATAGACGACGACAACATAGCTCTAAAAGATGCAGCTCATCTCTGGGGCGTCTCGCCAGCAGAAGTCGAAACCACACTCAAGGACGAAATCGGCGACTACTACATCCGAGTAGCAGCCATCGGACTCGCAGGAGAAAAGCAATCCAGAATCGCTAACATCATAAACGACCAGACACGCGCAGCCGGCAGAACCGGACTCGGCGCAGTTATGGGGAGCAAAAACCTCAAAGCCATTGCAGTAAGAGGAACACATGACGTTGCAGTCGCAAAACCAGACCTATTCGTCGAGATGGTTCAGGACTTCCATGAACGCATGAAAGGCCCCGCCGCTCAAAAGCACAGAACACTGGGCACCGTCCAGAACCTTACAATAAACAACACCTTGACATGCCTGCCCACAAACAACTTTAACAATTCATACTTCTTAGACGCAGGCAAAATCAACGCCGACGTCCTAAACGAAGGCTATGTAACAAGAATCATCGCCTGCAATTCATGTGCAATGCGATGTGAACACGAAGCAGCTATCAAGGAAGGCACATTCAAAGGCACAATGGCTCGCATGGAGTACGATAACCTCTGGGCATTCGGACCCAACTGCGGCGTAGCAAACATGAACTACATCATAAAAGCCGCCGAACGCTGCAACTACTACGGCATGGACGCAACAAGCGTCGGCTCAACAATTGCGTTCCTGATGGACTGTCACGAGAAAGGCCTACTTAGCCACGAAGACCTCGAGGGCGTTGATCCACATTTCGGCAACGAAAAAGCCATATACACACTAACCGATAAAATCGGTAAACGCGAAGGCATAGGCGAGAAACTTGCGGACGGCGTTAAAGTCGCGGCGGAGAAAATCGGCAAAAACAGCGCTGAACTCGCCATGCAAATCAAGGGCTTAGAACTCTCAGGTTACGACCTCAGATGCCTCAAAACCACCGCATTAGCCGCAGCTGTGTCCTTTAGGGGCGCTGACCACAACCGAAGCGGAATCTACGCTGTAGACATTAGAGGCACAGTTGACCGCTTAAAAGCAGAGAAGGGCTCCGGCAAAATCGTGAAAGACCACGAAGACATCTACAACATTATCGACTCATTGATTGTCTGTAAAAACGCGAAGGGCACATTCGACGAGGAATTCGCCGACATGGCTAAACTATATGCTGCAGCAACAGGATTCGAAGTTACCCCACAGGAACTACGCCAAGCAGGAGAAAGAATCCAGGCGCTCGCTAAACTAATCAACAAACGCGAAGGCCTAAGCCGAAAAGACGACACCTTACCGCCTAAAATCATGAATCAACCCGTCGCCGACGACGGCGCAGCAAAAGGCGCAGTAGTAACCAAAGACGAACTCGACATGATGCTTGACGACTACTATGAAGTACGCGGCTACAGCAAAGATGGCGTTCCAACAGACGCCAAACTCAAAGAGCTGGGCTTAGAGAAATACGCAAAGGAGAACTAGACATGGTATCTCTTCACAACAGAAAATTCATCTCCGCTGACTCAGACAAATGCGTCGGTTGCCAGGTCTGCGAATACGCCTGCAGCTTCACCCACGACAAAGTTTTCAATGCGGTGAAATCCCGTATACGTGTCGTTCGTTCTAACCAGAGTATGAAGAGTATAGCGTTAACATGCAGAAAATGCCAGGAACCCGCCTGTGTTGCGGCGTGCCCAAGAGATGCACTCAGCCAATCGCTTGAGACTGGCACCATTATCATCGACCAAGACCAATGCAACGGCTGCGGTTGGTGTATTGAAGCCTGCAACTACGGCGCCATGATGATGCACCCTGAAAGCAAAACAGTCTATGTCTGTGACCTCTGCCAGTACAGGCCGGATGGCCCGCAGTGTGTCAAGTGGTGTCCTGAAGAAGCTCTCACGGTCGTTACAAGCGATGTGTTAGCGCAGAAGGCAAGGCTTAACGCGATCAAGAAGCTCTTCCAGGAACACGAAGAGCTCGAAAAGTAAACCGTCGGCTTTTTTGCCGATAAATTTTTGTTTTTTCATTTCGCGTTTAAGAGACTACTGGTTGCATGTTTGGCACATTTACGAAATTACTTGTTGGTGCGTTCGGTTGATTTGATGTTATCGCCGTAAATTTACAGGCGAATAACCCACTAGATTAATATAGTTTTTAACTGAAATTAGTACTCCTAACCTCTTGGAGGGACAAGGTTGCTCGGTTACGCAGGAACAATATTATATATTGATCTAACGACAGGCAAATCCCGCACAGAAAAAACAACCGAAGAAACCGCCAAAAAATACATCGGCGGAATCGGTTTAGGCATGAAACTCTGGTTATCAAACTCTAAAGCAGGTGTAGACCCGCTAAGCCCCGAAAACCCACTAGTACTATCCCTTGGGCCCGTCTCAGGAACTATGTTCCCAACAGGCGGCAACGGCCACGCCTTCATATCCAAATCACCAGCCACAGGCGGCGTCGGCGAAGCCGTAAGCCACGGCACCTTCGGCGCAGAACTCAAACGTGCAGGATACGACGCAATCGTATTTACCGGTAAAGCTGAAAAACCAGTTTACCTCTGGATCGACGACGAAGCAATCCAGCTTATGGATGCCTCACGAGTCTGGGGTAAATCACCAGGCGAAACAGAAGACGCCATCAAAGATGAAATCGGCGACTACTACGTCCGCGTAGCAGCCATCGGACTTGCAGGCGAAAAACAATCAAAGATGGCAAACATCATCAACGAGAAGACACGTGCAGCCGGCAGAACCGGACTTGGCGCAGTTATGGGGAGCAAAAACCTCAAAGCCATAGCGGTACGTGGTACACACGACATAAAAGTCGCTAAGGGCGAAGAATTCATGGATATGGTTAAGGAATTCCATGAACGCATGAAAGGCCCAGCCTCAATGAGGTACAGAACACTCGGCACAGTCGAAAACCTCACAATAGCAAACGACCTCTACTGTATGCCTACCAAGAACTACAGTGGAAGCCACTTAGACAAAGTCGAAACAATCAACGCCGACGAAATAAACGAACGCTTCGTAGCCAAAATCATCGGCTGCAACTCATGCGCAATGCGCTGTGAGCATGAAGCACTCGTAAGGGAAGGCCCATACAAAGGCGCCTTAGCCAGAATAGAATACGACAACCTCTGGGCTCTAGGCCCCAACTGCGGCGTCGACAAATTAGACTCAATAATTAAAGCAGCAGAACTCTGCACATACTACGGTCTTGACGCAACAAGCACCGGAGTCACAATCAGCTTCTTAATGGATTGCCACGAAAAAGGCATCCTGAGCCATGAAGAACTCGGCGGAATCGACGCTCACTTCGGCAACGGAGACGCAGTCGTTCAACTCGTCGAGAAAATCGGCAAACGCGAAGGCATAGGCGACCTATTAGCAGATGGTGCTAAAGCTGCAGCCGCAAAAATCGGCAAAGGCTCAACAGAACTCGCCCAGCACATCAAAGGCCTTGAAGTCACAGGCTACGACCTCAGATGCCTAAAAACCGCAGCTCTCGCAGCAGCAGTCAGCTTCCGTGGAGCAGACCACTCCAGAAGCGGCGCATACCAGCTTGACATGAAAGGAAAAGTTGACCGCACAAAAGCTGAGAAAGGCAGAGGCAAACTCGTTAAAGAAGGCGAAAACATGCTGGCAGTAATTGACTCATTAATCGTGTGCAAGAACTCCAAAGCCACCTACTATAAGGAGCTCGCCGATTTAGCTAAACTCTACAGTGCAGTAACCGGCTTAGACATGAGTAGTGCAGAGCTTGAAGCTACAGGCGAACGCATAATCAACCTTGCAAGACTAATCAACATCCGCGAAGGCTTAACACGAAACGATGACACCCTCCCATGGAAAGCACTCAATCAGCCAATCACCGAAGATGGACCTGCAAAAGGGGCAGTCGTAACACAAGACGAACTTGATCTGCTGTTAGATGATTACTATAACTCTCGAGGCTGGACAGTGGAAGGAGTTCCACCAGCAACTAAACTTCAAGAGTTAGGTCTAGCTGAATTCAAAAGCATAGTTGAAGGAAAAGAGGCATAAACATGGTAAAGATACATCAAAGAAAATTCATTTCTGCAGATCCAGAGAAATGCGTCGGCTGCCAAGTCTGTGAATATGCCTGCTCATACAGTCACGAGAAAGCATTCAACCCAATAAAATCACGTATACGCCTAGTTCGCGTTAACCAACTCGCTAACATGGCTGTCACCTGCAGACTCTGCGAGGATCCAGCATGTGTAGCAGCCTGCCCACGTAACGCACTAAGCCAAGCAGAAGACACCGGAAACATTGTACTTGACAAAGACAAATGCAACGGCTGCGGCTGGTGCATCGAAGCATGCGACTATGGTGCCATGATGCTACATCCAGAAACCAAAGTAGTCTATGTATGCGACCTCTGCAAAGACAAAGCTGACGGACCCCAATGCGTCAAGTGGTGCCCAGAAGAAGCACTTACCATCGTCACAAGCGACACATTAGCGCAGAAAGCAAGAATCAGCGCGATTCGCAAACTCTTCCAAGAAAAAGAAGAAAAACAGCAGTAAATTCTGGGCTTCTTTTAGCCCTATTCCTTTTGTTTTACATTCCGCTTGGGTGCTCTTCCATGCAGTGTGATTCGTAGTCTTCTCTGTTGTCGTATTCTTGGTTGTCTTTTCGGCACCTGTATTTACCCTCTGAGGTCATTTCGGGTTCAGGGATGTTCTGTTTAGATTCCATAACAAGTCACCTCCGAAAAATGCAGTAGAAAAACAATCTAAGAAAACAGTGGTTAATTCATAAACGTATGTGACTGTAAAACCCCAACAATAGAAACAGCAATTATTGGGTTCAAGCGATGATTATTTACTTAGGATTTCGGCGACGATGTCTTGGATTTCTTTTTTCTTGCCGACTGTTTCATTAAGCAATTCTTCGCCTTGAACTGTTAAGCTGTAGTATCTACAGTCTTGATTGCCGCTGCTTTTTATGAAGCCTTTTCTTTCGAGCGTGTATACTTCGTTGTATATCGTGCCGGGGCTAAATGGTATACTTAGCGTTTCGTTTAGGTAACGTAGAATCTGGTATCCACTGCTTGACGGCTTGTTTTTTAAGTACTTGATTACCAGAATGTCAGTGAATGTTTTAATGACTCTTACACGTAGGTTACTGTTGCGGTCTATCTTCACTTGCTTCCCTGCCAATAGCCAAGCTATTTTTTGAGGTTAACTCTTAACTGATAGTTTGGGGAAATATTTACGGATATTCCTGTCAGCGTACCTAATTCAAATATTGAACAAAAAAGATGAAAATGATATCTATACTACAGACTCTTAGGATATATGATATGCTATTATAATTATTAATTGTCAAAAAAGGGGTGATGGAATTGGATAACTTTTTCCCTTACATTATCTTCTCGAGCTCAGAAATGAAGCGCTCGAACACTGCCACGCCCCCACTCCAGAAACCGGGATCAGCAACATCCAAACCAACAGTCGCACCCAATTCCAACGGCGACCTGCTGCTACCCGCTGACAGTAACTCCACAAATTTTGGCACAAACGCTTTCCCCTCTTTCAAGTATCGTTCGTATAGGGAGTACACAAACATCTGTGCATACACATAGGGATAATTATAGAAGCGGTAGTTAGCCATGTAGTAATGCGGCTTCATCGTCCACTCGGCTTCCATTTCCGGGAACCATGTGACTGCATCTCCGAAGATTCTGTCCCGCGACTTCGTCCAGTGGCTGCAGATAGTCTTGTAATCCAAATACTCACCGTTTTCGATAGAGCGATAGAGCGCCTGCTCAAACCATACTCGGGCGGTCACTTGGAATGCCGTCATACCTGCCTCGTCTAGCACCAAGCACAGCAGTGCCTTTCGTTCCTCATCGGATTTAGCGCCTGAAAGCATCAAATCAGTTAGTAGTAACTCGCCGAAGATAGAGGCGGTTTCAGCAACAGCAGAAGGTACACTTGTATTCAACCGGGTTTGATTTCTTGACATATAATAATCATGCGTGGCATGTCCCAGTTCATGTGTCAAGGTGAAGACGTCACTTAAGGTGCCGTTGAAGCTCTGCAGAATGTAGGCGGATTTGCCATTGTAGTGGCTTGCGCAGAAGGCTCCATTTCGTTTACCGAAGCGGGGTGTGGGGTCAATGTGTTGTTTAGCAAACATATCCTTGACTGCGTCAGCGTAGGTTGGGCTGAAGTGTTTGTATGCCTGTGTGATGAATGTCTGGGCCTGTTCAAATGTGTAGTTTAACTCTGGCATATTCGGCAGAGGTGCAATGATGTCATGGTTACCAAGCACCGGAAGATCCATCAGTTTGGCCTTCAGCTTAAGGTAGCGGCGATAAGACGCGGCGCCCACCTCCACTGTTTCTAGCAGGTTCTCGATTATAGCCTGTTCCGTGTCATTGCTGATTAAGCTCGATTCCATCGGTGAAGTATACTTTCTGCGTTTAGAAACCGTTACCCAATCGTTGCATATGGCCCTTAGCGCCGCCGAGAAGACTTCGCCGTCTCTGCCCAGCAACCCATAGATTGAGCGGTTGGCGGATTCACGTGTGGCGCGGTCCGGATGCGGTAAAAGCCCGTTTGCTTCGCCGTAGCTAAGCGTCTTTTTCTCTCCTAAAACAGACACTTCAAACATCCGAGTGTTTAGCCATTTGCTCTGAAGCTCCTCCCAAGCGTTAACGCCGAACTGGTCTTTCTCGATGATGAGTTGCTCCTCAACTTCACTTAGCTGATGCTCTACACGGCGATGAACCCGCTGAAGCATATGCCTATAGTTAGCTAAAGTTGGGCTATCGATGTATTCTGGTTTGGCTTTAACGAGTTGGCCCAGTTCCAGCGAGTAAAAGGCTAACTGTTTGCCTATTTTAGCGTCAAGTTTGTCCACTCGGTCATGGAGCTGCTGAGCTGCCGGCTGGGTCATGTCTGCCGCGAAGTTTAGGCTTGCGTAGAGTGATATGTCGCCGTATTTGGCTTCAAACGCCTCAAAATCGCGTAGGCACTGCAGCAAACCCTCTGGGGATAGGTTAATGATTTTTCCACGGTAATTATTTTCGAACTCATTGGCGGTTGCTGTCGCCTTGTCTATTGCTTGCTCGATTTGTGGTGAGGTTATGTTTGGGAATAGTCCTGTTAGGTTCCATGTGGCTTGTTGCGTGGTCAATGCTTTTTCCTCTATTGCTAGGTGGCGGCTGGGTTATTTTGATTTTTTGATGCTGTTAGCGCTAGAACTTACGGTTAATCTTGATTCGGTTCAGAGTATTCACTAGTATTTATTTAAAATGCAGAAAATGTTGGAGAGCGTAACGGGCAAACGCCCTGTTGCTCTGCTGCTTTTTTAGCAGAACAGTGCTTGCTCTACGGCTTCAAGTTTTAGCTTGCTGCCTGCTTTGACGGTTATGAAGTGTGTTCCGCAGATTGGGCAGGGAACAAACTCGTTTTCTCCGACTGCGTCGAACTCAAAGTTCACCTTGCACTGTGGGCAATGGAACAGTATGGATGCTATGCTAAAGTTTTTCATGATTTATCCTCCATTCTATTTGGTTTAAAGAATGCAATTAAGCGTTTGATTGTAGTTGTTGTGAACTATATAGAAACAGCTTACTTGTCTATTCTATTAGAATACTTGTTTTACTAAGGTATTAACGTTGTTGTGAACTCTTATGCATACATAAGGGTAACTAGAGTTTATCGTAACTCGCTTTCCGCTGTATCCATCTTTTTCTGCAGCGACAACTGGTAACTATCAACCTGCTTCTCAGTTACATCTACTTTGTCTTCCGCTGCAAAAGCTTCCTTGAACTGTTTGTCATTCATTTTAGATAGGGCTTCAGCAAGTTGGTCGATTTGTTTGCGTAAGTCAGCGATGTCTAAGGCTAAGGCTTTAATGCATTTTTTCTCTTCGTCTGTTAAGACTGTTCTAGCCAACTAAGCCACCGAGCGGTTACATTGTACATGGGTGTGGCTATGTTAAAAATGTTTTTGAATGCTCCGTAAACCCACTAGCAGAATTATAATTTTATTTTACATGCAGGGTGGTTCTGAATGCTGTTACTAATCAACTGCCTGCTATTTTAGCTCTTTTTTGAGCATCACCATGTCTCTAAGTTGAACGCCGTGATCATAGATCGGCTTGGGAAAGTTCATGATAAAGAAGTCTTTTTTGACGGTGAACCTTTCAAATCCCTCTTTCAGATAAAAACAAAGGGGCATACCCATAATATCCCCTGTGCCTATGATGAGTCTTTTGAAGCCTCTTGCTTTTGCCCTGTCGGCGGCGTCTTTTAGCAGTGATTTGCCTATTCCTTGGCCCTGACACTCTTTGGCAACTGCGATGTTTTTAATTTCTGCCTCTTCTTGCTCCATACCATTAGTGTCTACGTTCTTCCTAAAAAGAATACAAGAAATCGGCTGGTGCTACGGGCAGGATTCGAACCTGCGAACCCCTGCGGGAAAGGATATCCCATCTGTGGGGCCAGACCTGCCGGCCAAACGTTGATCTTGAGTCCTTCACCTTTGACCTGGCTTGGTTACCGTAGCCCGAATGCACCACAATGTTTGGTTTCTGTCTTATTAATCATTTCCCAACCGACAGAACTGTACGCTACTTGATCTTTGTCTTTAAATCGATTTTTTCGCTGCTGCTCCACACGTTCTCAAAGTGATCCCTAAAACCGATTATGAGGCTTGGGTGGTTTGTCCAGATCATAGGTGTCTCCGCCAAGTTTTTTGAGGGGTAAAGGCTGAAGCAGGCCTCTTTGTCGTCGAAGAGGGACGCGTTAATTTTCAGCTTCTCCGACGCCATCCTAGCTTCATAGTGGGGATGGATTAGTATTGACTTGAACTCTTTGGAGAAGAAATAGTCGCCAGTGCAGTTATCTATTATAACACGGTACTTGACTCCCCGCTTTAGGGCTCTCTCCACGTTTTCGCAGAGCTCCATCTTCACGTGGTTCCAGCGCTGCAGAGTGGAGAATATGCATATTTCGGTACATGCCTGATCTGTTGAGACTTTGCTCTTTTTTATGATTGTGTCTTTTCCTTCAACAATGCTTATACTGTATTCCCGCTCGGTGTCTGCTTGTTGATTCTTGTTTTCGAACCTAAGCATGAACTCCTTAGCGTCGTCTAGTATGCGTGCATATTCGT
>JAAYYI010000039.1 GCA_012515445.1 Candidatus Bathyarchaeota archaeon
AACTCGTACTCAAGGATGCCTTTAGTCATAATTGGCTCGCCATTAAGCAGCCTAAACCCGCATTCGAGGCAGTACTCAAAGTCGTATTCCAGCACTCTGCCCATGGAGTTGCCTTCGCCGAAGTATCTGCAGTCTTTAACGATCTTTGAGAAGTCTACATCGTCGTATTCGACGATTTTAATGTGGGTTTTCAAGGTCTTGTGCTGGTGGCTCATGGCTATTCACTTTGGGAAGGGTGGGTTAGGTTGGCTGTGAGGGGCCTGCTTGATTAGGGGAAGGAGGGGCGCAGGGGTGAGTTCTCACAACCTATAACCCACCTCTATTTCAGTCAAGTCAGCAATAAGGATTGTTAGGAAGCTAAGCTGGCAGGTTTGTCAAAGCAGGCTTAACAATTTGCGAAGCGGAACTCTCAAAGGATGCAAAGGGGGCTTGCTAAAAACATTATAAAATGGCTATACGTTTTCTGCCATAATAAAATCGGAGTCATGGCAAACTTGAAGAGTAAGGGTACAGTTGCGTTGATTATAGTAGTCATTGCCCTTCTGGTAACAGTGGTTTTCTTCACGGCTGACACGTCTACACTTTTTGCTGCGCCTCCGCCAAACCAGGTTTACCAGCCAACTATTCCTGACGCGGATGAGAAAGTAGTCTGCATAGTGTTCGACGACGGATGGAAAACACACGTAAGCAACGCGCAAATCTTGGAGCGCTATAACTTCGCTGCCTCTTACTCGATAATCACCTCCTACGTTGGGTACACTGCATACATGAACTGGGCTGATATTGCGTTGTTGGCGCAGAAGGGAAACGACATCGTAAGTCATACATTAACGCATAGCAACCTATCCGCCGTAGACGAAGCAACATTGCGTAGTGAGCTTATTGAAAGCCGTCAAATCCTCCGGGCGCATGGGTACGGCGCAGATGTATTCATCTATCCATACGGTGAAGCAGCACGCAATCAAACTGTAGTGGATGCGGTAGCGCAAGTCTATCAGTTGGCGACAGGAACTGAGGCAGGCAAATGTGACCTTTATACTCTTAACCGGTTTAATGTGAATTCATACGTTGTCTACCGTGATACCTCAATGGACCAGTTTGCTCAAATCATTAATGGCACGGGCGGTCGAAACGTAACAGTACTGTACTACCATAAAGTCGGTGATGAAGGTGGCAACTCTGTTACGAGACAGGAGTTCGAGGCGCAGCTGCAGTACCTAAGCGATAATGGCTACACCGTAAAGACGCTAAGTCAGCTTTTTCTAAAAACGTAAACTGGATATATTGTGCGCTAGAGCACCGATGTCTTTTTCTTCTTCTAAGCAGTCCACTCTATGACAGGTAGATGACTTGGATAACAAACAATCAGCAGGCTACCCGGATGTGCTGCTAAATCAATTGCCAGAAGCTCACGTTGCCTTCGAAGGTGCCAGAGCTTGGATAATGCAGTCAGAGAATACACAGCTAGTATTCTTTACATTCGAGCAGGGAATAGAACTCCCCTCGCATAATCACACCTATGCACAGTGGGGCGTAGTTATCGACGGCGAAATGGATCTGCTCCTTAACGGCGAACCTCACAGGTGCAGAACAGGCGATGAATACCTGATTCCGCCGGGGGTTATGCATGGCGCCAGGTTTTATAAGCGGACGCGAGTTATGGATTTCTTTTCCGAGAAAAGGTACAAACCCAAATAACCCCGCCAAGTCGGTTCATCCATGGAGCATTTTAAATCAATAGACGAATACATCTCGACCTTTCCGCCAGATATCCAAACGCGCCTCCAGCAAATACGCGTTGCAATCCATGACGCTGCACCCAGAGCAGAAGAAACAGTAAGCTATCAGATGCCTGCCTTCAAACAGAACGGCATCTTAGTGTATTTTGCAGCATTCAAGCACCACATAGGCTTCTACCCAACCCCATCAGGCATCGAAGCATTCAAACATAAACTCTCAGCTTACAAAACAAGTAAGGGAGCGATCCAGTTTCCACTTGACCAGCCACTGCCTCTTGACTTGGTAGCCGAGATCGTTCGGTTCCGAGTTAAAAGTAACTCTTCTACATAGCAGTTAGATTTGCTTGTAAATCGGCGAATTCCCTTCTTGAGGAAACCATCGGCAGAGCTATGGTGACATTTGTGCCTTTGCCTACTTTGCTTTCTACAGCTATGTCTCCGCCATGAGCTTCAACCACACGTTTACAGATCGCCAAGCTCATGCCCATGCCCTTTGCTTTAGTTGTAAACAGCGGCGTGAAAAGTTTACCCAGCGCCTCTTCGGCTATACCTATACCTTTGTCTCTGAAGCTAAAAATTATGCTTGATCCAGCGAGGTTAGCTTCTACTGTTATAGTGCCTTTCTGAGGTGTCGCTTCAACTGCGTTTCGCAGTATAGCTGCAAACGCGTTTTCCATATAAACGGTGTCCAATAGCATAGGTGTCTCATCTAAGGCTTGGTTTTCGATGCTTATGCCATTCGGAACAGCCAGTTTCGCAAGTGCATTTAGTACAAGCTGCTTTGGCGTTATCAACTCAGGTGTTAGCAGCATCTCGCTTGAATACTCGATTAAGCTACTTACTATGCGGTCTGAATCCTCAACGGCGTCATCAATAATTTTGAGAATTTCCATGCGTTCTTCTTCAGTTATGCTGTTGCCCTTCTTTTTAACCAAATAGACGCCGTTCTTTATGCCTGACAATGGATTACGGAGGTCATGGCCAAGTTGTCCCGCTAATTCACCGATTGAAGCTAACCGCTGAGTCATAACAAGCTGATCCTTAATTCTTTTCCAATGTGATATATCGATAAAGTTTTCAACAAGCAACAACTGGTCTTTAAGCTGCAGTTTTGTTACGCTTTTTAGTATCTGCTTCCGCTCACCCTTAGAGGTCACCAGTATTTTCACATCGTTATCTACTTCCAGACCTAAATCAGTAATTGGGCATTGCCCACACTCGACTGGGCAGACAAAGCTGTTGCAGATGCGGCCGACGACTTCTTCTTTCTGTTGACCAATCATGGATAACGCGGTGGAATTCACATCGACAACCCGATGCGTTTTAGCATCAATCACGAGAACGCCTGTCAACATCGAATTTCGCAGAGTTGCAAGGTAGCTCTTGGTGCTAACGAGCTCATGCTCCTCGAAGATTCCTTCCTTGCTACGTGCAATTAGATTACTCAACTAAACGGCACCTTAGTGTCGATCAACCTACACAAAAGCTTTCAAAAACTGAATATTAAGGCATGTGCATTCTCAATAAGTATTGCTCCTCAATCTAAACTGCTAATTAGAAGACGCCAAGTAGCTTGGTTGCGACAACACTTACTGTAATAACACCTATGTGAAGTTTAGCTATTTACCTCTTTCTTTTCCACTCTTTCCACTAGTTGACGACAAAGGCAAACACCTATCCGCCCACACCAAAGAGGCAATATGGCAACGCATTCCACCCTTCATCAATCAACAACACGTCCACAGCTAAGGGACAGTTCTACACGGTGAAATCAAGTCAAGGTTGATCATAAAACGGCCGCTTATTCCGAAGCACACTATAGCAAACCACCAAAAGCTTCCTAGCCGCAGCAACCCTCGCAGTTTTCCTACCTCTCCTACCTGCCAGA